>RFFX01000041.1 GCA_003696765.1 Zetaproteobacteria bacterium
CGTGCGGGATCGGCAGGGGCACGGGCCCATGGCGCAATTGGTCAGCGCTGCCGGCTCATAACCGGTTGGTTCCAGGTTCGAGTCCTGGTGGGCCCACCAAATAGCTGGCGCAAGCCATGGATCATCGAGAGGAGATCGGTGGTTTCTCCGTTCGCACTCCGGCCGTGGTGGCATCCTTCGGGATGTGGCGGCCACCCGTTGCGCTCAGGAGCCCTTCCGCGCCTTCCCTTGCCACCCCTGCCGTTGTTGTACCACGTCACCGATCACCACGATCGAGGGGGCGATGGCCTGCAATACGCCTGCGGCCGCATCTTCCAGCGTGCCGAAGCTCTGCCGCTCCTGCGGTGTGGTCACCGCGTGCAGCAGGGCGAGCGGCGTGGTCGGTGCCATGCCCGCCTCCAGCAGCCGGCCGGCGATGCTCGGCAGGTTGCGGCTGCCCATGTAGATCACCAACACCGGGAAGGCGGCGACCAGCGCCCGCCAGTCGAGGCGGGAGTGGCGTGCGGCCTCATGGCCGGTGAGGAAGGCGAGGGTGGCGTTGACGCTGCGGTCGGTAACCGGAATGCCGGCCATCGCCGGCGCGGCGATGCCGGCGGTGATGCCCGGGACGACGCGAAAGCGGACGCCTGCGGCGGCAAGCGCGCGGATCTCCTCGCCGCCGCGGCCGAAGACGAACGGGTCGCCGCCCTTGAGCCGCACCACCCGCCTACCGGCGCGGGCCAGGGCGATCATCCGCGCGCAGATGTCCTGCTGGCGGGCCGAAGGGCGGCCGCCGCGCTTGCCGGCGAAGATCCGCTCGGCATGCGCCGCGCAGCGGGCCAGCACCGCCTCGGAGACCAGCGCGTCGTGGATGACGGCGTCGCAGTCGCCGATCAGGCGGGCGGCGGCGAGGGTGAGCAGCGCCGGATCGCCGGGGCCGGCTCCGACCAGCGCCACCTCGCCCGGGCATAGCGGCCGGTCGAGCGCCTCGTCCGATTCGATGGTTTCTTGCGAAGTGGTCATCCGTGATCGAATTGCAAAAAGTCCGTCCGTGGACTTTTTGCTTGACGGCGATCGAAGAGCGCGGTCTTCGATCCCTTTACAAATCCATCGTTTGCTTACGCAAGCTCTTGATTTACGCGGCCGTCCTGGCCGCGGATGCCGACTTCTTGCGAAGTCGGCATCCGTCATGTCCGTTGTAGCAGACACCGCCGGCCTCGCGGTAGCGCCTCATCAGGTCGGCAGCCTCTGCACGCAGCAGGTCGCAGCGGACGGTGATGCCCCGTCGTTGCAGCTCCTGCCTCCATTGCGGATGGCGCGGCCCCTCGTCGAAGCCGATGGCTAGCGCATCCTCCGAGCGGGCCGCGCAATAGAGTGCGGCGATGCCCGACCAGGGCAGTGCGCCGAGGCACATGGCGCACGGCGCGCAGCTGGCAAACAGCCGACACGCCCCGGCGGCACGCAGGTCGTGGCTACCGATGTGTCGTTGGGCCAGCGCCAGCGCGGCCATCTCGGCGTGGGCCAGCGAGCAACGGGCGGGCACCACCACATTGACCGCCGCGGCGAGCGGAGGGAGGCGGTCGTCGGTGAAGATGGCCGCGGCGAAGGGCCCGCCACTGGCGTGCGCGATCTGCTGCTCCAGCAGCCGCAGCAGCCAACGCATGCGCGCTTGTGGTGTGGCCTCCTCCAGTGGATGGCGTGCAACGAAGCCCGACAGCCAGTCGGGCATGGTGACTCGAAAGCTGGTGGGCGGGGCCGTGGTGCGGGACACCCCTCAGGATGCCGCGGCCAGCTCCTCGCTCTTCTGCTGCAGGGTACTCATCCGCCGCGCGAGCTCTTCCATGGCGTCGGCCTTCTGGTCGAAGCCGTCGGCGGCGTTGCCGGCGCGCTGGTGGATGCCGGAGACCTCTTGGGCGATCTCGCTGAGCACTTCGTGCGCCTGTTTGCTCTGCTCCAGCACCTCGTCGATACGCTGCTGGATCTCCTTGGTCGCCTCCGCGCTCTGGTTGGCCAGCTCCTTCACCTCGCTGGCCACCACGGCGAATCCGCGGCCGGAGGCGCCGGCCCGCACCGCCTCGATACTGGCGTTGAGCGCCAGCAGATTGGTGTGCTTGGCGATGCCGGCGATGCTCTGGGAGAGCTGGTTGATCGCCTCGGTCGCCTCGACCAGTCGGGCGAGCAGCTCCTCCCCCTGCCGGCTCGATCGGGCGGCTTCGCCGGCGACGCCGGAGTTGTGCCGTACCACCTCCGCAGTCTGTCGGATGTCTCGGGCCATCGCTTCGAGATCCTCCGCCAGGCGGCGGCTCTCTTCGGCGATTTCCGCGGCTTGCATCTGCTGGATCTCTTTCTCCATCGCTTCTCCCCTGTTCGACCCGCCGTTCGCCCGTTCGGCCCGGCCGGGCGGTTCCCGCGCCGGCTCACGATCGACGGAAGAAGGCGTTAGGATATCGGGCGAAATGGTAACGGGGCGAAGGGTGCGATGCGAATGGAGCCGCGCGTGGGCAGGCCGGTCGGCGGGTTCGGGCGCTCCTGCGCCGGATGCGGCGTGAACGCCTTCTCCCTGCGGCGGTCGTGGATCCTGGGGGGGGCGACGCTGCTGGCGCTCTCACTGATCGCGCTGGTCGACCGCTGGCTGATCGGCGGACACGGCGTGCCGCTGTTGATGGCCGCCTTCGGCGCCTCCTCGATCCTGCTCTACGGTGCGCCGCAGAGCGAGATGGCCCGGCCGTGGAACATCTTCGTCGGGGGCATCGGCAGCGCTTGCATCGGGGTGGCGGTGACATCTCTGCATCCGTGGCTGCCGTTGTGGCTGATCGAGGCGCTGGCGGTGGCGCTGGCCATTGTCTACATGGGCTGGAGCGGCAGCATGCACCCGCCGGCCGGGGCGATTGCGTTGCTTGGCGCCAGCGGGGAGTACGGGCCGCTCGGTTTCGGCTTCGTGCTCTGCCCGGTGGCCACCGGATTGCTGATCATGTTTCTGGTGGCCGTGGTCGCACATCGCCTGCAGCCGGAGGGGCGCTACCCTCGCGGCGCCACATCCGGCAACGTTCAGCAACGGAAAAATCTGTGAACGGAGGCTCTCGATGAACACAACACGTTGGATCATTGCCGGCTGTCTGGCGGCCGGCGCATGGCTGGCGCCGGTTGGCGCACAGGCTGAGGATCTGTCGGACTGGGTGCTGCCGCCGGTGCCGGTGCCCGCGGACAACCCGCAGAGCAAAGCGAAGATCGCACTCGGCCATCAGCTGGTCTTTGACCCCCGCCTCTCCAAGAACGATTCGATCAGCTGCGCCGGCTGTCACCTGCCGTTCGCCGGCGGTGGCGGCCACACACCGCGCGCCTTCGGCCACGGAGGTGAGCTGGGCCGCTGGGCGCCGTCTTGGGTCAACGCCGCCTACTACACTTCGCTCTTCTGGGATGGCCGCGCCGCCTCACTGGAGGAGCAGACCGGTGCTCTGCCCGGCCACATGGGGCCGATCTCCGCCCCCGGCGAGATGGGGGGTGATGTGCCGGCGATCGTCGCGCGGCTCAAGAGGATCCCCGGCTACGACCGGGCGTTCCGGAAGGTGTTCAAGGATGGGGTGACGCGGCGGAACATCGCCCGGGCCATCGCCGCCTACGAACGTACGCTGGTCGCCCGCGACGCCCCCTTCCAGCGCTATGTGCGGGGCGACCGCAATGCGATCTCCGCCGCCGCCAAACGCGGCTTTGCGCTGTTTCGCGGCAAGGCGCAGTGTGTCGCCTGCCACACGCCGCCGCTGCTGACCGACAACGCCTTCCACAACATCGGCGTGCCGCAGGTCGGCCCGCTGAAGGAAGATAAGGGGCGCTACGCCGTGACCGGAGACAAGGACGACATCGGCGCCTTCAAGACGCCGACGCTTTATAACTCCGCATCACTGCTCTTCTTCATGCACGACGGCGCCTTCTCCACCATGGAGCAGGTGATCGACCACTACAACCGCGGCGGCAATCCGAAGGATCCCCGCCAGGACGACCTGATCGAGCCGCTCCATCTGACCGCCGCCGAGCAGGCCGATCTGATCGCCTTCCTCGAAACCCTGACCGATCCACGGCTCAACCGGATCCACCGGCCGGCGCTGCCTTAGATCCCGGGCGGGTCGGGTAGCGGCCGGGCGCCATGCCCGCCGCCCCGGCCCGGTCAGGCGGGCCGGTCGTCGCTGCGGTAGAACATGGTCGGGTTGATCTGCCATACCGTCTGCCAGCCGGCCTCTTCCTGCTGCAGGCAGACCACCCCGCCGTTGGCGAAGCGGATCGGTGCACCTGCATCCCGCCCGAGCAGCAGTAGGGCGGCGAGCCGGGCGAGGTGGGGCAGATGGCCGACCAGCATGATGGGCCCCGAGCGCTCCACCGAGGCCTTCTCCAACAGCCGCAGGGCGTCGATCGGGTCGGCAGCCGGGGCGAGGACGGGGCGGGAGACGACGTTTGCGACCTGCCAGGCTTCGGCGAACATCTCCGCGCTCTGGCGGGCGCGCAGCTTGTCGCTGCAGTAGATCACGGCCGGTTGTGGCCGTTCGAACAGGCTGAGGAAGCCGGCGACCCTGGCGATCTCCTCCCGCCCCAGCGGGGAGAGCGGGCGGGTGGGATCCTCCTCCCGGCCGACCGCCCGGCCGTGCTGGCTCAGGTAGCAGCGCGGGCCCACGGGAGCGTGGCGGAGGGGGTAGGGAGCGCTCCGGCCGTGGTCAGCGGATTCCCATGTGTTCGGCGAACTCGTGCTCGACCTGGTCGAGCTCCTCCGCGTTGTAGAGGATCAGGTTGCGCAGGTGGGGTACACTCTCCAGATCGACCGCCTCGAAGGCGATCGCCACGCCGTCGTCCCGGCCGCGTACCACCCGTCCTTCCGCCAGAATGGTGATCTTCTCCTCCTCCCCCAGGGTCAGCTCCACCCGGCAGGGGGCTCCCTTGTGCAGCCCGCTCCAGTCACACCGGATGGCGGTGCCGTTCATGCTGATGTCGGTGACCGTGCCCTCCACCTCACGTCCATCCTGTCGGATCCGGGCCCCGACCGGGATGCGTACCCGGGTGAAGGCGCGTCCACTCTGCTTCTCCATGCGTTCATCCTCCCGTCGCCCCGACTTCTTGCGACGTCGTCATCCCTCCTCCCGGTCGAAGATCAGGCAGGAGAGCGGCGGCAGCCGCAGCGAGAGCGAATGCGGCCGCCCCATGAAGGCTATCGGCTCACTCACCACCTGACCACAGTTGCCGATGTTGCCGCCGCCGTAGATGGCGCTGTCGCTGTTGAAGATCTCGCGGTAGCAGCCCGGCTCGGGAACGCCGATCCGGTAGCCCTCGCGTACCACCGGGGTCAGGTTGAGCACCACCAGCAGCGCGTTGCCGTCGTTGTCCCGGCGCAGGTAGCTGAGCACCGACTGGGCGGCGTCGTTGCAGTCGATCCATTCGAAGCCGCGCTCGTGGAAGTCGTTGACATGCAGCTCTGGGCGGGTGCGGTAGAGCCGGTTGAGGTCGGCGATCATGCGCATCAATCCGGCGTGGGGTTGATGCGGCGTCTGCTCCCAGGCGAGCGGCCCGTCGTCGTTCCACTCCTGCCACTGGCCAAACTCGCATCCCATGAAGAGCAGCTTCTTGCCGGGATGGGTGAACTGCCAGCCGTAGAGCGCGCGCAGATTGGCGAACTTCTGCCAGTCGTCGCCCGGCATCTTGCCCGGCATCGAGCCCTTGCCGTGGACCACCTCGTCGTGGGAGAAGGGGAGGATGAAGTTCTCGGAGAAGGCGTACATCATCGAGAAGGTGAGCTCGTTGTGGTGGAAGCTGCGGTGGATCGGATCGCGGGAGAAGTAGCGCAGCGAGTCGTTCATCCACCCCATGTTCCACTTCATGGTGAAGCCCAGCCCCCCCAGCCAGACCGGGCGGGAGACCATCGGCCAGGAGGTGGACTCCTCGGCCATGGTGATGGCGCCGGGGAAGCGTTCGTGGACCAGGCAGTTGAACTGTTTGAGGAACTCCACCGCCTCCAGGTTCTCCCGGCCGCCGTGGCGGTTGGGCAGCCACTCCCCCTCCCGGCGGGAGTAGTCGAGGTAGAGCATCGAGGCGACGGCGTCGACCCGCAGGCCGTCGACGTGGAAGCAGTCGAGCCAGGAGAGGGCGGAGGCGATAAGGAAGTTGCGCACCTCGTTGCGCCCGTAGTTGAAGATGAGCGTCCCCCAGTCGGCGTGTTCGCCCAGCCGCGGATCCTCGTGCTCGTAGAGGGCGGTGCCGTCGAAACGGGCCAGTGCGAAGCTGTCCTTGGGGAAGTGGGCCGGCACCCAGTCGAGCAGGACGCCGATCTCGTGCTGGTGGCAGTAGTCGACGAAGTAGCGGAAGTCGTCCGGCGTGCCGAAGCGGCTGGTCGGCGCGAAATAGCCCACCGTCTGGTAGCCCCACGATCCGTCGAAGGGATGTTCGGTGATCGGCAGCAGCTCGATGTGGGTGAAGCCGAGTCTGTGGCAGTGCTCGACCAGCCGGTGGGCCAGGGTGCGGTAGTCGAGGAAGCCTCCGTCGGTGTTGCGTTGCCAGGAACCGAGGTGAACCTCGTAGATGCTGATCGGCTGCTCCATCGGCGGGCCCTGCATGCGCCGGCGCTCCATCCAGCGGTCGTCGCCCCAGCGGTAGCGGGTCGGGTCGTGGACGATGCAGGCGGTCTTGGGGCGCACCTCCATCTGCCGGGCGTAGGGGTCGGCCTTCTCGACCACGGTACCATGGCAGGTGCGCACCTCGAACTTGTAGAGCGCGCCCGTGCCGACCCCGGGGAGGAAGAGTTCCCACACGCCACTGGAGCCGCGCTGGCGCATGGGGTGGATGCGGCCGTCCCAGCCGTTGAAATCGCCGATGACGCTCACCCGCTGTGCATTGGGCGCCCACACAGCGAACCCGGTCCCCTCCACCCCCAGCATAGTGCGCGGGTTGGCGCCGAAGAGGCGGTACTTCTCGAGGTGGTTCCCCTCGCCGATCAGGTGGAGGTCGAGATCGCCGAGCATCGGCGGGAAGCGGTAGGGATCCTCCTCCTCCCAGCGGCGTCCCGCGCCATCCTCCAGCCGCAGGCGGTATGGGGTGGAGAAGTCGCCTGCGGCCACACGACAGACGAAAAAGTCGCTGCCGGCAATGCGCCTCATCACCCGCGGTCGGCGACCGAAACCGAGCAGCCAGGCGCGGGCGATGTGCGGACGGAAGATGCGCACGACGATTCCCCCCCGGGGGTGGGGGTGGCGTCCGAGCAGGGCGAAGGGATCGCGGCAGCGCCCCTCGATGATCTCGTAGTGGGCGTCGGTCAGTGTGGTCATGATCGCTCCGGATGGGCGGAATGGGGCGTATGGTAGCGCCGGCGGTGGAGGTTGTATGCGCGGCGCGATGCGTCATCATGCGCCGGTGCGCGCCTCGACCGGCTTCTCCATGATCGACACGCCGCAGCGGTTGCGGCGGGCGCTCACCCTGCTTGGAGGGGCCGACGAGCTCTTCGTCGACACCGAGTTTCACCGCGAGCAGACCTACTGGCCGCAGTTCGCCCTGATGCAGATCGCCGTACGCGGCGCGGAGGGGGGGCGCTGTTTTCTGATCGATCCGCTGGCCATCGACGATTTGGGGCCGCTCTGGCGGTTGCTGCTCGATCCTGGACGGCGCAAGATCTTCCATGCCGCGCGGCAGGACGTGGAGATCATCCACCACGCCAGCGGCGGCCTGCCTCTGCCGCTCTTCGACACGCAGGTCGCCGCCGCGCTGCTCGGCTACGGCCAGCAGGTGGGGTTCGGTACGTTGGTGCAGCAGCTCACCGGGGTGACCCTGGCCAAGGAGGCCACCTTCACCGATTGGCTGGCGCGGCCGTTGAGCGCGGCCCAGAGGCGCTACGCCGCCGACGACGTGCTCCACCTGATTCCGGTCTACGACCATCTGCGCGCGCAGCTTCAGGCGAGAGGGCGCAGCGACTGGCTCGACGACGAGCAGCGCCAGCTGACCGATCCGCGCGCCTACCAGCCCGACGTGGAGACACTCTTCTGGCGCACCAAGGGGAGCAAAAGCCTCAAGCCGAAGCAGTTGGCCGTACTCCGGCCGTTGGTCGCATGGCGCGAGCAGACCGCGCAGGCGCGTGATCTGCCGCGCAAACGGCTGATCCCCGATGAGTCGCTGGTCGAGCTCGCCCGGCAGGAGGAGCTCGATCTGGAGCGGCTCGCCGCCATCCGCGGTATCTCCCGGGGGTTGGTCAAGCGCTTCGGCGCGGAGCTGCTGGCCGCCTGGCGGCGCGGGATCGCTACGCCGCCGGAGGAGTGGCCCCGGCGGAGGCGTGCGGCGACCCCCGCCACCCCCGGCAGCGCCCCCCGGGCCGATCTGCTCGATGCCCTGCTTCAGCTCAAGGCGGCCGAGCTGGAGATCGCGCCCGCCATCCTGGCCAGCAAGTCCGATCTGGCGGCGCTCGCCTCGTGGGGCGGCAGGAAGCAGCCGGGGCCGCCTCCCGACATCCCGTTGCTGCGCGGCTGGCGACGGCGGTTGATCGGCGAGACGATGCTGGAGATGCTGGCCGGCCGCCTGATGATCAGGATCGACCCCGAACGCCGCCTGCCGGTGATCCTGCCGGTGGCGCCGCACTGACCCATCTGCGGCGGTGAACGTCGTCTTCACCATCGACGCCCTGCTCGACTCGGGCAGACGGGCCTGGCGGCTCTGCGCCGATCGCGAGCGGTGGCGCGAGGTCCGTTTCGCCGGCGATCTGGCCGCCGGCGACGCCGCGCTGCGGGCGATGGAGGAGGTGCGGCCGCTGTTGGGGCTGCGGTTGGCCACCGACAAGCGGCATGGGCTGGTGCGGCGCGGCCGGGCGGGGATGTTCGATTTCATGCAGCGCGGGATCTTCAGCCACGCCATCGTCCACCGTCTCGCCCCCGCGCCGCTGCCCGACCGTGGGCAGATGGTCGCCACGCTGGCGGCGATGGAGCCCGGCCGGCCGCAGCTGCTCTACCTCGATCTGGGCGCCTGTTTCCGCAGTCGGGAGGCGGTCGACCTGCTGCACAACCCGGAGATCGCCGTACGCGGCGAGGTCGCCTCCAGCCCAGGTTTCATCGGACCGGAGGCGGCGGCTAGGGAGTCCTACGTCGCGCTCTTGTGGCAGCAGTTCACCGCCGGCTGGTGGCAACATCTCGCCACTCGGCGCATCAACTGCTTCGTGCCTGATCCGGCACAGGCGCCGCCGGCCGAGGTGTCGTTGCAGCGGGCGGCCGAGGAGTTCGTGCCGGAGCGGATGCCGTGAGTCGTGCCCCGCTGCTCGAGCTCTCCGTGGACGGGGCGGCGATGGATGAAGATGGCTTCGGCCGGCTGGCGGGTGGGTTGCGGGCGGTGGGTGTGGCCGAGGAGTGTGATCCCGAGGGGAGGGTTCGCCGCCGCTGCGCCTGGTTCCCCGCCGCGCCGGGGGTGCGGGAGCGGCTGATCGCCGCGATCGCGCTCTGCAATCTGCCGCCGTCGGCCGTGCGCATCCGGTGGCTCGACGAGTCGTGGGCGACTGCGTGGCGGAAGCAGTGGCATGGGCAGCGGATTGGCCGGCGGCTCTGGGTGCGGCCCGATTTCCGGCCGAAGGCGGCGGCGGGCATGGTCGATATCGTGCTCACCCCCGGCATGGCCTTCGGCACCGGCACCCACGCCACCACCCGGCTCATGCTGACGGCGATCGAGCGGGTCTGTGCCGAGGGCACCGTCCGTCGCATGCTCGATATGGGGACGGGCTCGGGCATCCTGGCCATCGCCGCTGCCAGGCTGGGGGTGGGGGCGGTGGTGGCGATCGACTGCGACGCCGATGCGGTGGCCGCTTGCCGGGAAAACGCCCGGATCAACAAGGTACGGATCGAGGTCCGCCTGGGCGATGCTCCGCCGGAGCGGGAGCGCTTCGACCTGGTGGTCGCCAACATCCTGGCCGCGCCGCTGATCGCCATGGCCGAGGCGCTTTCCTGCTGCGTCGGGGGGCGGTTGTTGCTCTCGGGGGTGCTGGCGCGGCAGGCGGCACGGGTCGAGGCGGCCTATGCCGCCTGCGGCCTGCAACCGCTGGGGGTAGAGACGGAAGAGGAGTGGGCGTTGCTGGAGTTTGTCCGCGCTGATGTGGAGTGGAATCGCACAGCCACCGTGCAGGGGGAATAGCGCAGCCGGCTTCGCTAAGCAGCCGGCATTCGCGGCCACGGACGGCCGCGCAAATCAAGAGCTTGCGCAAGCAAG
>RFFX01000042.1 GCA_003696765.1 Zetaproteobacteria bacterium
AAGGGGGTTCGGAGCAGCCCTCCCGACCGCACTCCTCCTCCTGTTGCTCCCCGCAGCCGCTGCCGACGAGATCGACGAGCGGCTGCTCGAGGTGCTCTACCTGCGCAACTTCATCCTCTACTGCGACTGGCCCGGACGGCATCCCCCCGAGACCCTGGTCATCCTCTCCCGCACGCAGCCGGCGCCGATCTATCGCACCATGCGCGACCATCACACCTTCCCGCTGGCGCAGACCCGCCGCTGCAGCGACATCGACTGCGTCCGCGACGCCTCGGTGCTCTTCGTGGCGCGCGATTTCGACCGCTGGCCCGAGCTGCGCCGTCGCCTCGCCGGCCGCCCGGTGCTCACCGTCTCCGACCGACCGGGCTTCGTCGGGCAGGGGGGGATGATCGGCCTCTACCGCCGCAACCGGCGGCTGCGCTTCGCCGTCAACCTGCAGGCGGTGCGGGCTGTGGGGCTCCATCTGAGCGCCGAGCTGCTTCAGATGGCCGACAGGGTGGTCGAATGAGTCCGACACGGCACGACGAAGGAGGTCTCCTGCGCGACGACCTGACCGCGGTGGTGCGCCGTCGCATGATCCTGATCACCGCGGCGGTGATCGCGGTGATGGCCACCGTCTGGCTGCAGACCATCCGCCAGGGGGTGATCGAGCAGGAGCAACGGATGTGGAACGCCCACGCCCGACTGCTGGCCGAGGCGATCCGGCCGGCGCTGCTCTTCCACGACCACGAGATGGCCCGCGCCATGCTGGATCGGTTGCTGGAGGCCGAGCTCCACCTGCGCGCGGTGGAGGTACGCCGTGGGGGAGAGCGATTCCAGTCCGCCGGGGCATCGGTCGCGTGGCCGACGGCGATCGCCCAGGGCGGGGCGATGCTGCGCGACGACACCTCCTACGCCTGTGCCCCGATCCGCAAGGGGGGCGCCGTGCTCGGCTCGGTCTGCCTGGCCGCCGAACCGACCCTCTACCGCACGGCGATCGCCGGGGTGACGCGCAGCGTGCTGCTCGCCATGCTGCTCGCCGCCCTGCTCGCCCTCTGGCTCGCCCGTCCGCTGGGCCGGCGGGCGACGCAGCCGATCACCGCCCTGGCCGGGATCCTCCGGCAGGCGGGCGCGCCGCAGCAGCGCGCGGAACGGCTCGAACAGGCCGCCGACCGACTCGCCCGCCAGCAGGCGCACCTGCCGGAAGAGGCCCTGCCCGAGGTGCGGCTGCTCCTCGGGGAGAGCGGCCGGATGATGCGGCTGCTGGCCATGCACTTGCGCAGCGCCGAGCGCCACCGGCGCACCCTGAGGCTGATCAACACCGATCTGGAGCGACAGGTCGCCGCCCGCACCGAGGCCCACCGCGCCGCCCGCGAACGCGCCGAGCAGCTGGCAGAGTCGCGCACCCGCTTCCTCGCCCACATGAGCCACGAGATCCGCACGCCGATGAACGCGATCATTGGCCTGCTCCGTCTGATGCAGCACGATGCGGATCGTCTGCCGGAAGGGATGCGCGGCCATCTGCGGGCGGTGGTGCAGGCCTCGGAGCAACTGCTGCACACCGTCGACGAGATCCTCGACTTCACCAAGATCGACGCCGACGCCATGTCCATCAACCCCGCCCCCTTCCTCATCGAAGCGATCACGACCAACCTGGAGGCGCTCTTCGGCCCCAGGGCGGCGGAGAAGGGGCTTGCGCTGCGGGTCGGTGCACCGGAGGAGGCGCCGCCTCTTCTAGGCGATGCCGTCCGGATCGAGCAGATCCTGCGCAACCTGGTGAGCAACGCGATCAAGTTCACCGAACGCGGTTTCGTGCGGGTGACGCTCGATCTGCAGCCGGCGGGGGAGGCATGGCTGCTGACCGCCACCGTCGAGGACAGCGGCATCGGCATCCGGAAGGAGGATCAGCAGCGGCTGTTCGAACCCTTCACCCAGGCCGAGTCGGACGACCGCCGCCGCTTCGGCGGCACCGGCCTGGGGCTGACCATCTGCCAACGCCTCTGCGCCTTGATGGGCGGGAGGCTGACCCTCCAGAGCAGCCCCGGCATCGGCAGCCGCTTCACCCTCACCCTGCCGCTGGAGCAGGCGGGAGAGGAGCCGGCGCTGCAACCGAAGCCATCCCGCCCCCTCCCCCGCGACGCCCTGCGCGGCCGGCGGGTGCTGGTGGTGGAGGACGATCCGATCAACCGCCGCGTGCTGTGTGCACTGCTCGAACGGGCCGGCATCGCCTGTGCCACCGCCGAGGAGGGGCGCGAAGGGGTGGCGCGGGCGGGCGGGGAGCGCTTCGACCTGATCCTGATGGACATGCAGATGCCGGAGATGGACGGGATGGCGGCCACCCGCATGCTGCGCGCCCGGCCGGAAACCGCCGCCATCCCGATCATCGGCGTCACCGCCAACGTCCTGCCGGAAGAGCGGCGGCGCTGCCTCGATGCCGGCATGAACGACTGTCTGGGCAAGCCGATCGACGAAGAGCGGCTTCACGCCGCGCTGCTGCGCTGGCTCGACCGCACCCCGCAACGGTCTGCGCCTGCCGGGAAGAGGGCGCAGACCACCGAAACCGGTGGCGAAACCTCCGACTTCGATGCCGACGCCCTGCTCGCCCGACTCGGCGGCGACCGCGAGCTGCAGCAGGCGGTACTGCGCGAGTTCCTCGACCGCCACCGCGACAGCGCACGGCGGATCGAGCGGCTGATCGCCCGGAGGGAGGCGCAGGAGGCGCAGGCACTGGCCCACACCCTGGCCGGCGTCACCGGCACGCTGGGGGCCGCGGCGCTGGCCGCCGACGCCCGCCGACTGACGATCGCCATCCGCGAGGGCCACCCCGATCTGGCGCAGCGCGCAGCGGGCTTCTGCGCCCGTCTGCGCGATCTGGTCGCGGCGGTGGAGCGCACCGCCCCCATCCACCAAAACGGGGATTGACACCCCTCCCCGCCGGCGGCAGGATGTCGGGTCGCAGCGGCCATGGGGGGAACGGCCGGCATGTTCGGCCGCAGGCTGAAGTTGCCAGGGAGGTATCGGTATTCGTGGAACGATCCCCTTCCTCGGGGCCATGTCCGATGGATGGAGCAAAGCGGTGACGCTCCCGCTTCGCATGACGGGAACCCTGCTGCTCGCCGCCCTGCTGCTCGCCGCCGCCCCGGCATCGGCCGCCATCGACCGGCGGCAGACGGTCGCCTTCGACCACGGCCGCCTCTCCGCCACCCTGCGCGACGCCCCGCTGCGGCAGGTGATGAGGCAGCTCGCCACCCGGGCCGGGCTCAACCTCTACCTCGGCAAGTCGGTGCAAGGGCGGGTGAGCGCCTCCTTCCACGATCTGCCGCTGGAGCGGGCACTGCGCCGCATCCTGCGTCAGCGCAACTACATCCTCACCTACGACGGCGCCGGCCGGCCGCGCCAGCTCTGGCTGCTCAACAGGGGTGAGGCCGCCTACGACCTGATCCACGGCTACCGGGACGCCCCCGCCGATCGCCCCTCATCCGACGATGCCCCCCGCAGTACCGAGGGCGGGCGGCAACAGCCCAATGCCGCCGCCCCGCTGCACGGAGCGATGGCCGCGGCGGTGGTCCGCGACCGGATGAAACGGAGCAGGGAGCAGGCACGCCGGGCCTCCACCGGCTACTACCTGATCCAGCAACACCGCGGCGCGCAGTTGGCGCGGCTGCGCCGGGCGCTGGCCACCGCCCCGTCCGACAAGCGACCGGCGATCGTCCGAAAGCTGGCCGCAATCGAACAGGGTCAGAGTGCCGTTCAGCCCGCCACTGCGGCCAAACAGCAGCAGATTGCCGCATCCGCCCAACTGCAGAAGCTGGCCCGGCTGCGCAACACGGCGCTGCTGCCCACCCGGCAGATCGCCCGCCGCCAGGCGCTGAAGAGCCGGCAACAGGCGCTACAGGCCATGGCCCGGCAGCAACAGCTCGCCCTGCTGCGCGCCCGCCGCGCGCAGGCGGCCCATCTTTCCACAATCCGCAAACAACCAACCCCGATCCGTTGGGGCGTGAGGTGATATGATGAACAACAGATCCGCAACCCAGCTCATGCGCACCCTGATCTTCGGCCTGCTGTGGCTGTTTGGAACGGCGATCGGAGCCCAGGCGGCGGCGATCCCCCCGACCATCGACGGCTACACCTACCGCTACATCGAGTGGTCCCAGGAAGACGACTTCATCGAGATCGGCACCATGACCTTCAACGGGACCAGCGCCAGCTGGACCGGGCAGCTCGGCTACCAGGGAGGCGCGCCGGCCAACAGCGGCTACCCGATGAGCGGCACCTTCCCCGTCAGCTACGACGCCACCAGTCAGGAGGTGGTCGCCGATGCAGGCAACCGCTTCGTCTTCACCCCCGACGGCGAGTTTGCCATCTCCTACCAGATCGACGGCCTGGCGCCGCCCAACCCGCTGGTGCCGGCCGGGACGACCAATCCGGTCCATGGCATGTCGCATCACCTGTTCCTCGTTCGGCTGCCGGCGAATGGGCAGATCCCGCAGGTCTCCGGCAAGTACAACCTGGTCGGCGCCTTCGCCGGCCTGGTGGCAACCAATCAGCCGCCGGTGATCCAGGCGGCGTTCCAGTCGGTCGTCGACATCTACAGCGCGAACGGCTTCAGCATCAATGGCAGCGAAACCGCGGTTCCCATGACCGCCAACGCAGCGCCGCAAACCACACCCTTCTCGGGTGGTGGAAGCTTCACTCTTGATAACTACGGCGTAGTACTCAACAACTACACCTATGTCTTCCCCTCCTCCAACGGCGAATACATGCTCTACTTCAACCCGTCGATGGACGGCAGCGGGGAAGAGGTCGGGATCATGATCCGCGACCCCGGAGCCACACCGGTCACCGTCTTCCCCGAACAGCGCCGCTATGTAGATATCGTTGATGCTGGCGTGGCCGAAGCGGGTTTCTTCAGCTTCGACACCAATGGGGCTGGCACCGCCACGGTGGACCGACAGCTCGACGCCTTCCAGAACTTCGTCTGCTACTCGCAGAGCAGCTGCAACCAGACCTACACGGGCATGACCCTCGCCTCCCAAGCGAATGGAGTGGTCACCATCACCGATCCGTATGGCCAGCAGGACAGCGGCATCGTCTCCGCCAACGGTGAGCTGCAGGTCGTCGAGCACGGCAACGGCGGCGGCTTCACGGTGATGGTGCGCGACAACGGCGGCAGCACCAGCGGCAACCCGGCCGGCACGACCGGCGGCACGACCGGCGGCACGACCGGCGGCACGACCGGCGGCACGACCGGCGGCACGACCGGTGGCACGACCGGTGGCACGACCGGTGGCACGGCCAACCTCAGCGGCAACGGCACCATCACCGGCACGATCACCAACCTCTCCAAGGCGACCACCGGCACCATCTATGTCGCCGTCTTCGCCGACCCGGGCTTCACCACCATGGCCACACCGGACGCCTACGCCACCATCGCCAGCGCCACCGGCGGCAGCTTCTCGATCGGCGGCCTGATCGATGACGGTGCCACCAACCTCTATGTCGGCGCCTTCATCGACACCAACGGCAATCAACAACCCGATCCCACCGAGCCGGGCGGCGCCTTCGGCGGGTTCCAGCCGCTGCCGGTGCAGATCCCGGCCGGCGGCAGCGTCACCGCCGACATCACCATCCAGGATCCGCAGAGCACGGCCGACCCCTACGCCGGCCTCGATCCTGCGGCATGGAGCTTCCAGAACAACTTCTACGGCGACCCGACGGTGATCTTCACCCCGCGCATCGATCAGAACATCGCCAGCTCCAGCGTCTTCAACCCGGTGGCCGACGGCACCGTCGATCAATGGAGCATCACCCCCGCCGGCAGCGGTGATGTCACCATCGTGCTGGGCGCGGTCGACTCCAGCTTCATCCTCGACAACGGCGGCTTCTCCAAACTCATCCCCGCCGGCACCACCGGCAGCATCACCGTGCCGGCGCCGAGCGGCGGCGCGCCGCTGCTGGTCACCGTCACCAACCAGGGCAACCCCGATCCCAACGTCGGCTCGCCGTTCCACTACCAGCTGGCGGTGATCGGCGCGGCGAAGGTGTCGGTCAACGACGACAACCTCTCACCCAACGCCTTCAGCAACGACAGCTCCACCCCCGAGCTGGGTGCTGCCGGCGCAGTCACCCGCTGGTACTACACCATGCCGAGCAGCACCAGCGTGGTGCAGTTCGACTGGAGCGCCAAGGCCTCCTACCCCGACGGCGGCAGCTTCGGCGCCAACCCGGCCAACGATGTTGTCGGATCGATCGATCTCTACGCCCTGCCGGCCGGCGGCGGCACCCCCACCCTGGTGCAGCATCTGGGCAACAGCCTGAGCACCGCCTCCTTCTCCGGCGTGCTCACCGGCGGCGCCACCTACTTCGTCGAGATCCAGGCGGCGGCAAGCGGCACCACCAACGCCGCCAACCACTACACCATCCAGGCGACCACCGGCACACTCAACAAGCAGCCGATCGGCCATGAGCTGCGGGCCGACTCGTTCCGCCCCGCCGACTACGCCAGCCCGGCCGCCAACACCAACAATCCGGCCGGCACGGCCATCCATCCGCTGCTGATGGCCGACTTCGAGGACACGAACGGCACCGTCATCGGCCAGGTTCCGGCCGATCAGGGGTGGTTCGACCCGACCACGCTGGACATCTACGCCTTGCCGCAGGCCACCAGTGGGCTCGATGCGCTGGTGGCCGCCTTCGATGCCAACGGCACACAGATGGTCACCCTCGGCGGCCCGCCGAGCGCGCCCGGCCACGGCTACCTGATCCGTCTGCGCGTCTATGCGGCCAGCGGCGGTACGGCCACAGCCCCCCAGCTCAACCCGGGCGATCCGGTGCTGCGTGAGGCGACCGCTCTGCTGATGGATCTTACCGACACCATGCAGGACCCGGTCAGCTTCAACACGCTGAGCGCCGGCTGGTACCTGCTGGGTCAGTTCGGGGCTGCGCCCTACGGCGGGGGTGCGCTCGCCGCCACCCAGCCGGGCACCACCGCCGGCACCATCCTGGCGGTCGACACCATCGACACCTTCGGCAACGCCGACAACCACCCGGTGGTGATCGACAGCGCCATCACCTTCGACCCGGTCAACCTGAGCGCGATCGTCAGCGACAGCGCCACCCTGGATCTCTGGTACAGCGGCAACGCCGCCGCGCTGATCCAGCATCAGATTCCGGTCGACGGCGGCAAGATCACCGGCTTCATCTTCGCCCTGCAGGCCTACGCGGATCTCAACGGCGACGGCCTGATCGACGCCGGCAGCGCGCCGGTGCTGACCGGAACCCAGGAGCTGATCTACAACCCCTATACGGCTGGAACGGTAACCATCAACAACGGCGCCACCACCATCCCGCAGGGCTGGTCGCTGCACAGCTACAACGATGTGCTCCAGCAGGATGTCTTCACCCCCATCGCCGGCGGTGAGGCGGTGCCGATGAGTCCCGCCGCACCACCGGCCCCATCCGGCGGCAGCGGCGGGCCCGGCGGGCCTGTATCGGGCGGCGGCATGAGCGGAGGCGTCGGCGGCGGAGGCGTCTTCGGCGGCGCGCCGCAGACGGTGGCCCTGCAGGATCCCTATGTGGTGCTGGCCATGCTCGACACCACCACCGGCAGCCTCGCCTATCAGGTGCGGGTGGATCAGTATGTCCAGCTCGACACCGGCTACACGCAGGTGGTCTCGCTCGGCGACCTGAGCTGGGTGACCAACGATCCCAACCTGCCGGCGGCAACGCCGTTCGATCCGATCAATCCGGCGGCGGGCAGCGGCCATCTCTTCTTCATCATCGCCTTCGACGATCAGAACGGGGACGGGCAGTTCGATCCGGCCACGGAGAACGGCGCGCAGGCCGACCGCATGCTCGTCCATGTCGCCACCGACGCCATCGCGCCCGACGGCACCGCGGTGGCGGCCGGCAGCTGGGCGGCGTTCAACCCCGATCCGACAGCCACCCAGCAGGTCACCCTGCTCGATTTCACCGCCACGCCGATCACCGCCGGCTACAACCTCTTCCCGTTCGTCAACGCCTTCGGCGCGCTGGGCGGCGGCCAGCAGGGCGGGGGCAGCGGCGCGTCGATCGCCGGCACCATCGTCGATGGCTCCGGCAATGGCGTGGCCAACCTCTTCGTCAGCTTCGAGCCGGTCGATCCCGCCAACCCGTCGTGGGGCGGAGTGACGACCAAGAGCGACGGCAGCTTCTCCATCCAGCTCGATCCGGGTGACTACCGGGTACGCATCGACACCACCGGCACCACGCTGATCGGCGGCTACTACGACGGCAACGGCGGCGCCACCGCCGGCTGGGACAGCGCCGCCGTGGTGACGGCGACGGCCAGCGGCACCACCATGCCGACCGTCACCCTGGCGCAGGGCTCGGTGGCCACCGTCACGGTGACCGACGCCAACGGCGCCGGCATCCCCAACCTGTGGGTGAACCTGGAGCCGATCGGCGCCGGCGGCAGCTTCAACGGCGGCATCACCAACAGCACTGGTGTCGCCTCGATCGGCACCAGTGACGGCGACTACCGCGTCTGGATCGACACCACCGGCTCCACCGGCAACTATGTCGGGGGCTACATCACCGCAAACGGCGGGGTGAGCGGCGACCCGGCGCAGGCGGCGACCCTCACCGTGGCCGGCGGCAGCGGTGCGATCAGCGCCACCCTGCAGCAGGGGGTCTCCATCACCGGCCAGATCGCCAACGCCGATGGCACCCCGGCTCAGTTCGTCGGCGTCGCGGTCAGCGACGACTACGGCTTCAACGGCTGGGCCAACACCGACCAGAACGGCAACTTCTCGGTCAGCGTCGCGCCCAACGGCAGCTACCGCGTCGAGGTGTGGAATCCCTCCGGCCAGGGCGGCGGCTTCGTCTATCTGACGACCGACAATGCCAATACACCGACCCTGGAGGGGACGATCAGCGACACCTTCGACCCCTACACCGGCCGGCCGACAGCCGATCCGATCGCCGTTACCACCGCCAGCGTGGACATCTATGCCACCATGCCGCAGGGAGTGGCGATCACCGGCACCATCAAGGACAGCAACGGTGTCACCGTGGCCAACGCCTGGGTCGACTTCTCCTCGATCGGCGGCGCCTGGGCCGGCGGCTCCACCGACCAGAACGGTGCCTTCACCATCCAGGTCAAGCCGAATGTCGACTACACCATGTCGGTCTGGCCCGATCCGGCCAGCGGCCTGATCGGCGGCCAGGTGCAGTGGGATAATGTCCAGAACACCTACACCCTGACGGCCGACTGGAACCAGGCCACCCCGATCAACGCCGGCACCACCGGGGCGACGATCCATGTCACCATCCCGGCCGGCGTCTCCATCTCCGGCACGGTCACCCAGGGCGGCCAGCCGGTGGTCGGCGCCTGGGTCAACGCCTGGTCGGACACCGCTGGCGGCGGCGGCGCCCAGACCGACCAGAATGGCGCCTACACCATCAATGTGCCCACAGGCACCGGCTTCGTGGTCAATGTCTGGACGCCGGACGGCGCCAGCGCCTACTACGGCGGCAGCCTCGGCACCGTCTACGACTACCAGCAGGCGGCGACCGTCGATACGACGAACGGCGCGGTCACCGGGATCGACATCGCGCTGCAGCAGGCCAATACCATCTCCGGCCGGGTGACCGACGGCAACGGCGCGCCGGTGGCCTGGACCTGGGTCGAGGTGCGCAACGACGCCCAACAGCTCTTCTTCGGCAACTCGACCGACCAGAACGGCAGCTACAAGGTGGCCGTGCCGGCCGGCAGCGGCTACAAGGTGGTCGTCTGGGGGCAGGGCAGCTATGTCACCACCTACTACAACTCCAACGGCTCGACCACCTCGGAGCAGAAGGCCGAGCTGCTCGATACCACGGGGGGCAGCCTGAGCAACATCGATGTCGTTCTCTCCAGCGGCAACTCGATCAGTGGCACCATCACCGGGCTGGCCGCCGGCGATACCATCTGGATCGACGCCGGATCCCCCTCCACCGGCTCGTGGAGCGGCACCCAGGTGACCGGCACCGGCAACCCGGTGACCTACACCATCACCGGGCTGGCGCCGGCGACCGACGTCGAGGT
>RFFX01000043.1 GCA_003696765.1 Zetaproteobacteria bacterium
CGCCCGGCCATCCTCACCGGCCGCAGCTCGCATGTGGTGGAGGCCCGTGCCGGCGAGCTGGGCATCGACCTGATCGTGCAGGGGTGCTGGAACAAGGCCGAGGGGATCGCCAGGCTGGCCGAAACGGCCGGTGTGGCACCAGAAGCATGCGCCATGATGGGCGACGACATCGTCGATCTGCCGGCGATGCGCGCCTGCGCGCTGGCCTTCGCCCCCGCCGACGCCCACCCGGCGGTGCGGCGCCATGCCGACTGGATCAGCCGCCACCGCGGCGGCCGCGGCGCGGTGCGCGAGGCGTGCGAAGGGCTGATCCTGGCCTGCGGCGCATGGCCACGAGTGATCGGAGAACCCTACGGCCTCACCCCCGAGGCGTGCGGCTGGCCAGCGTCGTAACCGGCCGGTCGCCCCGTCGTCGCATCGGCGGGGCGCTGCTGCTTGCCGGCAGCGTGTGGCTGGCCTGCGCACTCCCCGCACCCGCCCGGGCAATCGATGCCACCGAACTGATCCGACAGGTGCAGGCGCGCATGCGCGCCGAGCGCAGCATCGCCCGCTACACCATGCGCATCGAGACGGCGCAGTGGCGGCGCACGCTGCGCTTCGACGCCTGGGACGACCGCAGCGGCCATCGCTTCTTCATCCGCGTGCTCGCCCCGCGCAAGGAGCGCGACACCACCTGGTTGAAGGATGGCGCCAACCTCTGGATGTACCTGCCGCGGCTGGAGCGCGACATCCGCATCCCGCCGTCGATGATGCGCTCCTCCTGGATGGGGTCGGACTTCACCAACGACGATCTGGTCAAGATGGATGCGATCGTGCGCGACTACCGCCACCGCATCATCGGCGATGACGGCGCCATCTACACGGTGGAGTCGACCGCCCGACCCGATGCGCCGGTGGTCTGGGGGCGGATCGTCCACCGCATCGGCCACGACGGCCTGCCGCGCACCGACGACTACTACGACGAGCACGGCCGCCACATCCGCACCATCACCTTCGATCGGGTGCGCACCATGGACGGGCGCCGCATCCCCACCCGCTGGGTGGTGCAGCCCTCCGCCACCCCCGGGCGGCGCACGGTGATGCTGCTGGAGCGGATCACCTTCGATCCCCCCATCCCGGCGCGCATCTTCAGCCGCGCCAACCTGCGCCGGGCCGGCCGCTGATCCTCGCACTCGCCTGGCGCAACATCCTGCGCCACCGCCGGCGCAGCCTGATCACCATCGCCGCCGTGGCCATCGGGCTGGCCGCGATGCTCTTCCTCTGGGGCTTCAACGACGGCGTGCACAACGGCATGACGCGCAACCTGCAACAGACCATCGTCGGCAGCCTGCAGATCCACGCCCGCGGCTTCTTCCACCATCCGCAACTGCGCCGCACCCTGCCCGATCCCGATCGGGTGGCGCGGCTGCTCGACCGGCGGGGAATCGACCGCCGCACCAGCCGCCTGCGCACCTTCGCGCTGGCCGTCGGCGGCGACCGCTCCGAGGGGCTGATCCTGCTCGGTGTCGACCCGGCGGGGGAGCGGCGCACGACCACCCTGGCGCGGAAGGTGGACCGCGGCCGCTTCCTGCGCGCCGGCGACGGGGCCGCCTGCGTGGTCGGCGCCACCACCGCGCGCAACCTCGGCCTCCGGCCGGGTGATACCGTGATCGTCCTGACCGAAGACCGCTTCGGCGCGCCGGCCGCCGAGCGGCTACGGCTGGTCGGGATCATCTCCAGCGGCGAGGAGGGGATCGACCGCGGGTTGGCCATCGTGCCGCTCGCCTTCCTGCAGCGGCTGACGGCGATGGAGGGGCGGATCTCCGAAGTGGTGGTGCAGCTGCCGCGCAGCCGGCTGGAGCCGACCACCCGGTGGCTGCGCCAGCGCCTCGGGCCGGCATACGAGGTGCTGCGCTGGCACGACATGTATCCGATGATGGAGCAGTGGGTGGTGCTGGAGAACGGCTTCTACTACATCTTCCTCTCCATCGTGCTGGTGATCATCGCCGCCGGCGTCTCCAACACCGTGCTGATGAGCATGCTCGAGCGGACCCGTGAGTTCGGGGTGATGATGGCGCTCGGCTGCGGCCGGGGGCGGCTGGCCGCCATGGTGGTGGCCGAATCGCTGATCCTGGGCTGCGCCGGAGTGGCGCTCGGCGGCCTGATCGGTCTGTTGCTGGTCGGCCACTTCCACAGCGCGGGCATCGACCTCTCCAGCAGGATGGGAAGCATGGCCCGCTTCTACATCGACCCGGTGATCCACACCGAGATCGATCGCGACCACCTGCGCGACAGCGTGCTGGCCGTGCTCGCCGCCGCTGTGGTCGCCGCCCTGTGGCCGGCGCTGCGCGCGGCCCGGCTGGAGCCGGTTGCGGCCATGCGGCGGTGAACGCCATCGAGCTCACCCTCGGTTGGCGCAACCTGCTGCGCCACCCGCTGCGCACCGGGCTGACCGTCGTCGCGCTGGCCGTCGGCATCGCGGCACTCACCTTCCTCTCGGCGATGAACGACGGCTGGATGCAGCAGATCAAGGCCAACTTCGCCCTGACCACGGTCGGCCACATCCAGATCCACGCCCGCGGCTTCGCGCTGGAGCGCAAGCCCGGGCAGCGCATCCGCCACCCACGCCCGCTGCGCGCGGCGGTGGAGGCGCTGCCCGGCGTGCGTGCCACCACCCTGCGCATCCGCCGTTCGGGGCTCGCCTCCAGCGCCCGGGGCAACGCCGGCGCGCAGATCACCGCCGTCCTGCCCGAGGCCGAGCGCCGCGTCTCGCGCCTGGCCGGTTTCGTCACCCGCGGCCGGTGGCTGGTGCCGCACGAGACCCATGCGGCGGTGATCGGCGCGGGGCTGGCCGAACGGCTGGGCGTCGGCCTCGGCGACAAGCTGGTGCTGATGGCCGCCGTCTCCGGCGGCGAGATCGCCTCCGAACTCTTCCGCGTGCGCGGCATCCTCCATTCGGGCGTGCTCGAGCTCGACGACATGACCGTGCTCGTCCCGCTGGCCGAGGCGCAGCGGTGGCTGGGCCTGGGCGATGCGGTGACCGATCTGGTGATCCGCGCCGACGACTTCGCGGCGGTCACCCCGCTGGCCGAGGAGCTACGGCGGCGCTACGCCCCCGACGGGCTGGAGGTGATGCGCTGGTTCGACATCGATCCGATGGCCCGCCAATGGTCCGACTTCGCCGACGCCTACACCTGGATCGTGCTCCTCGTCGTCATCGCCGTGGTTCTGGCCGAGGTGCTCAACACCATGCTGATGTCCGTCCACGACCGGGTACGGGAGTTCGGCCTGATGGGGGCGCTCGGAGCCACCCCCGTGCGGATCTTCGCCATGGTGGTGTGGGAGACGCTGATCCTGGTGTTGCTCGGCGGCCTGGCCGGCTTCACCATCGGCGCCATGCTGGTCTTCTGGTTCGGCGCCCACGGCATCGATCTGACACGCTTCGCCGCCGCCCTCTCCTTCATGTACATGGATCCGGTGATCCACCCGCGGCTGGAGTGGGCCGGCCTGCTGCGCATCCTCGCCGCCGCCGTCGCAGGCGCCCTGCTCGCCGGCCTGATCCCCGCCGCCCGCGCCGCCCGGCTGGAGCCGGCGACGGCGCTGCGCGCCGCGTAATCCGTTGATCACCGCCTGCGGGCTGCAACGCAGCTACCGCAGCGGCACAGAGCGGGTCCGCGCGCTGGACGGCGTCGACCTGCAGGCGGCGCGCGGCGCATTCGTGGTGCTGGCCGGCCGCTCCGGCTCGGGCAAGACCACGCTGCTCAACATGCTCGGCGCGCTCGACCGCCCCGACGCCGGCACGCTCACCGTCGCCGGATATGACCTGACCGCCATGGACCGAGCCGCCCGGGCCCGCTTCCGACTGCACCATCTCGGCTTCGTCTTCCAGAGCTACAACCTGATCCAGGCGCTGAGCGCGCGGGAGAATGTCGCCTATGTGCTGCAACTGCAGGGGAAGACGCGCAGAGCGCGGCGGAAGGCCGCCGACTACTGGCTGGCCGAGGTCGGCCTGGCCGGGATGGAGGAGCGGCGGCCGGAGGAGATGTCCGGCGGCCAGCAGCAGCGGGTGGCGGTGGCGCGGGCGCTGGCCGCCGACCCCGATCTGGTGCTGGCCGACGAACCGACCGCCAATCTCGACTCCCACACCGGCGCCGACCTGATCGCGCTGATGCAGCGGCTCAACCGGGAGCGGGGAACCACCTTCGTCATCGCCTCGCACGATCCGGAGGTGATCGCCCGCGCGGGGGTCCTGATCACCATGCAGGACGGCCGCATCGTCGAGGAGGCGCAGCCTGCGGAGGGGACCACTTCCTCCGCCGTGGAATAGACGCCGCCTCATGGAGGCCCTCCGCACCCGGCGCAGCGCGCTGTGCACCGCCATCCTCCTGCTGACCGGCGCCTCCCCCCTCCATGCCCTCGAGCCCTCCGGCTGGCTGCGCAGCCAGCTCTTCGCCACCCGCGACAGCCGGCAGCAGCCGATCACCTCCGCCGCCGGTCGGCTGCGGCTGGCGCTGGACGGCGGCGACCGGCTGCGCCTCCATCTGGCCTACGACCACGAGCTGCTCCAGGGCGGCCTTCCGGCCGACCCGGTGGCGGCCGCCGCCCTGCAACGACCGCAGCCCACCTGGCTCGATGCCGATGCCCCCATCAGCAGGCGCAGCCATCTCTACTGGCACCACACCCTCTACCGCGGCTGGCTGGCCTGGGAGCGGGGGGCGTGGCGGATCAAGCTCGGCCGCCAACGCATCGCCTGGGGCTCCGGCCGCATCTGGAACCCGACAGACCGCTTCAACCCGGTGGCGCCGACCGCGCTCGAGCCGGACTGGAAGCTCGGCGTCGACGCCCTGCGGCTGGAGTGGAACGGGGTGCGCGACAACCGCGCCCTCACCGCCGTCATCGCCCCCGGACGGGCCGCGCACGGCGTCGCACGCAAGCTGGCGCTGCGCTGGCAGCAGACGCGGGGAGATCTCGACCTGGCGCTGACCGGCGGCGCCATCGGCCGCACGCCGATCGCCGGGATCGACCTCACCGGCAACCTGGGCGACGGCGCGATCCGGCTGGAGTGGCTGGGGGAGTTCGACCACGCCGCCGGCGGAGAGCTGATTCTCGGCGGCGACAACAACTGGCGGCTGCCGTGGCTGGCGCAACCGCTCTACCTCGCCGTCGAGTACCTCTACCACGGCACGCCCGGGCGGCCCGCCTCCCCCGACCGGCTGACCATCGGCAGCCGCCACCAGATCGGCGCATCGCTCGGCTACGACCTGACGCCACTGTGGCGGATCGACCTGCTGGCCATCGTCGACCCCGACCACGGCGGCAGCTTCATGGCGCCGCGCCTGCGCTGGTCGGCGGGCGACGATCTGGAACTCGATGCCATCGTCCAGCTGCCGCAGGGCGGCGCATTCACCCCCCTGGAGCCGCTCTGGGCGCTGCGCGCCGACTATTTCTTCTGAACAATGACGGCTTCGCAAGAAGCCGGCATCCGCGGCCAGGACGGCCGCGCAAAACGGGAGCCTGCGCATGCAAGGGAAGGATTTGTAAGGGAATCGAAGACCACGCAGCACGGTTCGGACAGCAGCTGCGCTGGCAGGGACGGGAGGGGGAAGAGGCGTCGGTCGGGGTGGATCGGGCCGGAAATGGTGGCCAGGGACGGAATCGAACCGCCGACACGGGGATTTTCAGTCCCCTGCTCTACCAACTGAGCTACCTGGCCCCGCAGGAGGGCGCATCGCCCCGGACAGGGCGCGATTTCTAGGGAGAAGCAGGCCCGGTTGCAAGCAGATCCGGGCCGCTGTTCCGCGTCAGCGACCACGGCGGGCCAGCCGGTCGCGCAGGCCGTCGCCCAGCAGGTTGGCGGCCAATACCAGCATGAAGAGCAACATCCCCGGCCAGAAGACCAACGCCGGCGCCACCAGCATCACCCGGGCGCCGTCGCGGATCATCGCACCGAGCGAGGCGGCCGGCGGCTGCACACCGATGCCGAGAAACGACAACCCCGCCTCGCCGATCATCACCGAGGCGATGCCGAAGCTCGCCTCGACCAGCAGCGGTGCGGCGATCACCGGCAGCAGGTGATGCCGGGCCAGCCGCCACGGCCCGACACCGAGGCCGATCGCCGCCTCGATGAACGGCATCCCCTGCAGCGACAGCGTCTGCGCCCGCGCCAGCCGGGCGAAGCCGGTCCAGCCGACCACCGTCAACGCCAGCACCAGGTTTCCGATCCCCGGACCGAGCATGGCGGCCAGCGCGATGGCCAGCAGCATCCCGGGGAACGAGAGAACGATGTCGGTGATCCGCATGAGCAGCGCATCGACCCAACCGCCCATGCGCGCGGAGAAGATCCCCAGCGAGATGCCGACGGCGGCGCTGATCGCCACCACCAACAGCGCCACGGAGAGCGACAGCCTCAGCCCCTCGGCCAGCCGGGCGAGCAGGTCGCGCCCCAGGGCATCCGCGCCCAGCGGATGGTGCAGCGATGGAGGGGCGAAGATGGCCCGCAGGTCGACCGCCGCCGGATCGGCGCCGTACCAGGCGGCGGCGAGCTCCACCGCCGCAACCAGCAGCAGCGTCCCACCGAGCAGCCCCCCCCGCACGCCGATGCGGGGCCGGACGGCGCTAGCCACCGGCGCGCTGGCGCGGATCGAGCAGCAGCCCGAGCAGGTCGGCCAGCAGGTTGGCCGCGAGATAGCTCAAGGCGATCACCAACACACACCCCTGGACCAACGGATAATCGCGCTGCTGAATCGCCTCGACGGTGAGCAGCCCCAGCCCCGGCCAGTCGAACACCGTCTCGGTGATCACCGCCCCGCCGAGCACCGCCCCCATCTGCAGCGCGAAGACGGTCACCACCGGGATCACGGCCAGCCGCGCGCTCCACTTGAACCAGACCGCCGCCTCGCTCGCCCCCATCGCCCGCGCGGTGGCGACGGCAGGCGACTCCATCGCCTCCATCCAGCAGGAGCGCACCAGCCGGGCCAGCATGGCGGCCAGCGCCGTCCCCAGCGTCACCGACGGCAGCACGATGCCCGAGGGCTGTTCGTCCCCGGAGACCGGCAACCAGCCCAGCCACAGAGAGAAGAGCATCATCAGCATCGGGCCGAGCCAGAAGTTGGGAATCGAGATGCCGCACAGCGACAGCCCCATGGCGCCGTAGTCGGCCGCACGCCCGGCGTGACGGGCGGCGACATAGCCGAGGGTGAGGGCCAGCAGCGCGGCCAACGCCAGCGCGGCCAGCGCCAGCCGGACGGTGGCGCCGATGCGCTCGCCGATACGGGTCAGCACCGGGCGATGGTCGATCAGGCTGCGCCCCCAGTCGCCGTGGAGCAGCCCCTGGAGGTAGTGCACATACTGGCGCGGCAGCGGCTCGTCGAGGTGCATGGCATGGCGCAACGCCGCGCGATCGGCCTCCAGCGCCGTCTCGCCGAGCAGCGCATCGACCGGATCGCCGGGAACCATGTGCAGCAGCAGGAAGACCAGCGTCACCACCCCGAGCAGCGTGGGCAGCGACTGCAGCAGACGGGCGAGGATCAGGCGGAGCAGCCGGTGGTTCACCGCCCCTTGACGGCGGCCTGCACCGCGGAGAGAAACTCGTCGACATCCTTGAACTCGCGGTAGACCGAGGCGAAACGGACGTAGGCGACGCCGTCGAGCCGCCGCAGCGCACCCATCACCAGCTCGCCGACCACACTGGCCGGAATCTCCGCCTCGTTCGTCTCACGGACCGCACGCACGACACCGGCCAGCGCCGACTCGACCGCCTCGGCCGACACCGGGCGCTTCTCCAGCGCCTTGCGCATGCCGCTGCGCACCTTGTCGGGATCGAAGGCCTCGCGCGTACCATCCTTCTTGACCACCATCGGCAGCCGCACCTCGGCGCGCTCGAAGGTGGAGAAGCGCCTGCCGCAGGCCTCACACTCCCGCCGGCGGCGCACCGCCGCGCCATCCTCCACCACGCGCGAATCGACCACCCGCGTATCCTCCGCGGGACAGAAGGGGCAGTGCATCGCTACCCCGCCTCAGCCGCGCGCCGCTCGATCAGGGGCGGGCGGGTGCGGCCGCCCCGGAGTCAGCTGTGCCCCAGCTGCAAGGCACAGGCCTGCTCGTAGGTGACCAGTTCGTGGATCGTCGCCTGCGCCCCGCAGAGCGGGCAGGCGGGATCCTTGTGCAGCCGCAGCTTCTTCCACTCCATGCGCAGCGCATCGAAGACCATCAGCCTGCCGGCGAGCGAATCGCCGATGCCGAGCAGCTCCTTGATCGCCTCCACCGCCTGAATCGTCCCCACCGCACCGGCCAGCGCACCGAGGATGCCGGCCTCGGAGCAGGAGGGGACCAGCCCCGCCGGCGGCGGCTCGGGGTAGAGACAGCGGTAGCAGGGCAGCCCCTCGCCGGCGTGCGGCTTGAAGGTGGCCACCTGCCCCTCGAAACGGAACATCGCCCCGGAGATCAGCGGCTTCCGCTCGAAGAAGCAGGCGTCGTTGACCAGAAAACGGGTGGGGAAGTTGTCGCAACCGTCGATGATCAGGTCGTAGTCGCGGACGATCCCGCGGATGTTGTCGGCGTCGATGCGGTAGTGGTAGGTCCGCACCTCGACGTCGGGGTTGAGCGCCCGGATGGTCTCGCGTGCGCTCTCCACCTTGGGCATGCCGACGCGATCCTGGTTGTGGAGAATCTGCCGCTGGAGATTGGAGAGATCCACCGCATCGGCGTCGGCGATGCCGATGGTGCCGACCCCGGCGGCGGCCAGGTAGTAGGCCACCGGCGAGCCCAGCCCCCCGGCGCCGACCAGGAACACCTTCGACTCCAGCAGCTTCGACTGCCCCTCGGCCCCCACCTCCGGCAGGATGATGTGGCGCGAATAACGTTCGATCTGCTCTTCGGTGAAATCGATCATCGCACCACCTCTCCCGCCGCGCCGCCGGCTTCCCGTGACACCGTCAAACCTGATCGGACCGCAAAAAGCCCCTCCATGGACTTTTTGGCTTCACGGGGATCGAAGGCCGCGCTGATGGTTTCTTGCGAAACCATCAAACCTCGATCCCCTTGAACAGATCGGTGGAGATGTAGCGCTCGGCCATCGACGGCAACACCACCACGACCCGCTTGCCGTCGAACCGCCCCTCCCCGGCCAGCCTGAGCGCCGCGCTGAGCGCGGCCCCGGAGGAGATGCCGGCGGGGATCCCCTCCTCCACCGCCACCCTCTGGGCCATGGCGAAGGCATCCTCGTTGCGTACCCGCTCCACGCCATCGAGGATGTCGACATTGAGGTTCTCGGGGATGAAGCCGGCCCCGATCCCCTGGATCTTGTGCGGCCCCGGCTCGCCGCCGGAGATCACCGGCGAGTCCTCAGGCTCGACGGCGAAGGCCTGAAAGCCGCGGTTGCGCTGCTTGATCACCTCGGCCACCCCGGTGATGGTACCGCCGGTCCCCACCCCGGCGACGATCGCATCCACCTGGCCGGCGCAGTCGCGCCAGATCTCCTCGGCGGTGGTGCGACGATGGATCTCCGGATTGGCGGGGTTGCGGAACTGCTGCGGCATGAAGGCGCCCGTCCCGGAGGCGATCTCCTCCGCCCGGGTGATCGCCCCCTTCATCCCCAGCTCCGCCGGGGTGAGCACCAGCTCGGCGCCGAGCAGCTTGAGCAGCTTGCGCCGCTCCAGACTCATCGACTCCGGCATGGTCAGAATGCAGCGATAGCCCTTGGCCCGCGCGACGAAGGCGAGCGCGATGCCGGTGTTGCCGCTGGTCGGCTCGACGATCGTCCCCCCCGGGGCAAGGGATCCGTCGGCCTCCGCCGCCTCGATCATCGCCCGGCCGATGCGGTCCTTGACCGAGTTGAGCGGGTTGAAGAACTCCAGCTTGGCCACCAGCTCGCAATCGAACTCCGCAGCGATCCGGCGCAGCCGGACCAGCGGGGTGTTGCCGATCGCATCGGCGATGGTGTCGTGGATGGCCATGGTTTTGCTCCTTTGTACCGAAACCGCTCCGTTCCCGAGGGGATTCCGGGCGGTCACAAGACCCGGCGCGACGGATGGGGGCTACCCCTCGATCACATCCTGCTCGATCGGCTCCACCTGCACCCCCTGCTCCTTGAGCCAGGCGATCCCGGCATCGAGCACCTCGGGCTCTCCCTCCAGCTCCAGCCCCACCAGCCCCATCCGCTCCTTGACCTCGGCGGTGCGGATGTTGGTGACGATCGGGAAGTCCCGCCCGAGCTGCCAGATGATCGGCCGGGTGACGTTCTCTTCGTCGAAGGTGAGATAGAGGCGCAGCCGCACCGCTCGTTCAACCCCCTCCGGCGATCGCCGGCACGATGGAGACCTCGTCCCCATCCTTGAGCGCGGTCGCACGCCCCTGCAGGAAGCGGACATCCTCGTCGTTGAGGTAGATGTTGACGAAACGGCGCACCTCGCCGCTCTCGTCGCACAGCCGCTCCTTCATGCCGGGGTGGGCCGCCTCCAGGTTGTCGATCAACTCGCCGATGGTCGCCCCCTCGACACAGACCTCGGCCTCCCCGCCGGTCAGCTTGCGCAGCGGGGTGGGAATACGAACGGTAATGCTCATGTGCTTGCTCCTGACAGACGATTCCATCGCATGACGTCCATCCGTGGCGTGGGTTGCGCGGCCCTCCGTGGCCGCGGACGGCGGGCGGGACCGGCCTCCCACCCTACCCGGCGGGGCGCACCCCGTCGGCCTCGGCGAGACGATCGAATGCGCGCAGGGAGGCTTCGATGATCCTGGGCGGTGCGATCGCCTCCACCACCGCCTCCTGGGTCTTGAGCCCGTTGCCGGTGATGCAGACGACGATCGACTCATCGCGATCGATCCGCCCCTGCTCGATCAACTTCCTCGCCACCCCAAGGGTGACGCCGCCGGCGGTCTCGGTGAAGATCCCCTCCGTCTCGGCCAGCAGCTTTATCGCCGCCACCACCTCCTCGTCGGAGACATCCTCCGCCCAGCCGCCGGAATCGCGGATCACCCGGCTGGCGTAGTAGCCGTCGGCCGGATTGCCGATGGCCAACGACTTGGCGATGGTGTCGGCCTTGACCGGATGGATCAGATCGCTCCCCTCCCTGACCGCGCGGGAGATGGGGGAACAGCCGGTCGCCTGCGCGCCGAAGATGCGGGTCCCGACATCCTCGACCAGCCCCAGCTTGACGAACTCCTTGATCGACTTGTCGATCTTGGTGCAGAGCGAACCGGAGGCCATCGGCACCACCACCTGCTTCGGCGCCCGCCAGCCCAACTGCTCCATCATCTCGTAGCCGAGCGACTTGGAACCCTCGGCATAGAAGGGGCGCACGTTGACGTTGACGAACGCCCAGCCGTACTTGCCCGCCACCTCCGAACAGAGCCGGTTGACGTCGTCGTAGGCCCCATCGATGCCGACGATGCGGGTGCCGAAGATGCCGGCGCCGAGCACCTTGCCCTGCTCCAGATCGTGCGGGATGAAGACATAGGAGCGCAGACCGGCGGCCGCGGCGTTGGCCGCCACCGAGCCGGCGAGGTTTCCGGTGGAGGCGCAGGCCACGGTGGTGAAGCCGAACTCCACCGCCTTGGAGAGCGCCACCGAGACCACGCGGTCCTTGAACGACAACGTGGGGTAGCAGACCGAATCGTTCTTGATGTAGAGCTCGGAGACGCCGAGCACCCGCTCGAGGTTGCGCGCCCGCACCAGAGGGGTGAAGCCGTTCTGCGCACCGACACTCGGCGCACCGTCGATCGGCAGCAGCTCGCGGTAGCGCCACATGCTCCGCGGTCGCGACTCGATCAGCTCCCGGGTCAGCCGGCCGACCAGCCGGTCGTAGTCGTAGACCACCTCGAGCGGGCCGAAACAGAACTCACAGACATGGTCGGGCGCGACGGGATACTCCTTGCCGCACTCACGACATCTCAACGCCCGCACGATGCTCTCACGCAACTCCATCCCACTCCTGAGCGGCCGATCCGAACATCCGGACCACCCGTCGTTTCCCGCCCGACGGCCGATCGGCCGAAACAAAAAAGCCCCCGCGACGAATCGCGAAGGCTGCCCGATCGACGGTGCGGCGGGCCACCGTTGCCGAACCCGCCCCTCCCGACCACAACCCGCATTCATCGCTCCCCGCGCGGCCCGATCGCCGCCGGACGGGGCAGGCTTTGGCACCAAGCACCCGGGGAACCCGGGCCGGTTGCCGCGGCTTCACCGGGCCTGGACCCTCCACCGCTCGTGATAAAACCGGATCGGTCTCACCCGGCACCTCACACCGCCGGGGCGGCGATTGCTAACAGGCCGCACGCCGGCGATCAAGCGGAGGATGGCGCTGCGCGACGCTGGAAAACTCCCCGCCCACGAGTCAGCATTCGGTTTGCCCGGATCGGCAGAGGATTCCGGTCGCAGTTTCATCACCACGGAGGCTCAACACCATGACACCGGTCGAAAAACGGAGTGTCACCGCACTGGCGGGTATCTACAGCCTGCGCATGCTGGGGCTCTTTCTCATCCTGCCGGTCTTCGCCCTCTACGCCGAGCAGCTCGACGGCGTCACCCCCACCCTGATCGGCCTGGCGCTCGGCGCCTACGGGCTGACCATGGCCCTGCTGCAGATCCCCTTCGGCATGCTCTCCGACCGCATCGGTCGCAAGCCGGTGATCACCGCAGGCCTGCTCATCTTCGCTCTCGGCAGCGTCGTCGCCGCCAGCACCCACCACATCTGGGGGGTGATCGTCGGCCGGGCATTGCAGGGCGCCGGTGCCATCGCCGCCGCCATGATGGCGCTGCTTGCCGACATCACCCGCGAGGAGGTGCGCACCAAGGCGACGGCGATGATCGGCATGTCGATCGGCATCTCGTTCACCGCCTCGCTGATCCTCGGCCCGTGGCTCGATGCGGCCATCGGCGTGCCCGGCATCTTCTGGCTCACCGCGCTGCTCGCGCTCGGCGCCATCGTGGTGCTGCACACCATGATCCCGACCCCGGCGCACAGCGCCATCCACCGCGATACCGAAACCGTCCCCGCCCAGCTCGGTGCCGCCCTGCGCAACATCGAGCTGCTGCGGCTCGACTTCGGCATCCTGGTGCTGCACGCCATCATGACCGCCATGTTCATCGCCATGCCCTTCGTCCTGCGCGATCAGCTGCACCTGCCCACGCTGCACCACTCCTGGGTCTACCTGCCGACGCTGCTCGTGGCGATGGGGATCATGGTGCCGCTGGTGATCATCGCCGAGAAGAAAAAGAAGATGAAACAGGTCTTTCTCACCGCCATCGGGCTGGTCGCCCTCTCCGCGCTGCTGCTCGCCACCGTCCACAGCGGCTGGATCAGCGTGATTGGCGGATTGCTCATCTTCTTCATCGCCTACAATGTGCTCGAGGCGACCCTGCCGTCGCTGGTCTCGCGCATCGCCCCGATCGACGGCAAGGGAACGGCCATGGGGGTCTACTCGACCAGCCAGTTTCTCGGCGCCTTTGTCGGCGGGGGCGGCGGCTTGCTGCTCGGCCACTTCGGCGTGACCGGCATCTTCGTCGCCTGCGCCGTCGCCGCCCTCCTCTGGCTGGCGCTGGCCATGGGGATGAAGCCCCCGGTGATGCGCTCGCTGGTCATGCTCCACTTCGATGCCGCGCCGGGAAGGGATGCGAACGCCCTGGAACAGGCGCTGCTCGAGCAGCGCGGCATCTTCGAGGTGCGGGTGATCAGCGAGGAACAGACCGTCTATCTGCGCGTGGAGAAGGAGGTGTGGGACATCGACAAGGCCAGGGCGATCCTCGCCGGCCGCTAGCCGCTGGACGTTTCCCCGCGGGTGTGCTATCAAAAAACGCATCTCCCCGCCCCGCTGTGGCGAGGGCATCCATCCCGCTTGCTAAGGAGTTCCGCCATGTTCCTCCGCAAAGCCGACAGTGACGATCTGGTGCGTGTCACCAATCTCAAGGAGCTGACCGACCCCTTCCTCACCGAGGTCACCGTGCGCGAGCAGGCCGGCGAGGAGGAGGGGGATCCGATGGCGATGGCCAAGAGCGCGCTCCGCTTCCCCTCGGGCGAGCCGCTGCCCCGCTGTTGGGTCGACCCCCACTACCGCCGCTGAACTTCGCCCACCGCCCCTCCGCCTGACCATCCCGCCGCCGGCAGGAGCGGCGGCTCCGGCGGCCAGACCGGATCGCCTTCCCGCTCGGCCGCGAAGAGGAAGCTGCGCAGCGCCTCGGCCGACACCCCGCGCCCGGCCAGCGCGCGCAGGGTGGTCGCGCCATCCCGCTTGGCCAACCGCCGCCCCTGCCGATCGCGCACCAGCCGGTGGTGGAGGTAACCCGGCGCGGGCAGATCGAGCAGCCGCTGCAGCACCGCATGCAGCGGGGCCGCCGCCCGCAGATCGGCGCCGCGGATCACCGTATCGACCCCCTGCGCCGCATCGTCGACCACCACCGCCAGGTGGTAGCTCACCCCGATGTCGCGCCGCATCAGCACCTCGTCGTCGAGCGCGGCCACATCAACGGTGTGGCGGCCGCCGTCCACCTCCCGCCACACCACCGGTTCGGTGAGCAGCGCCGCCGCAGCCCGCGCATCGAGGCGCAGCGCATAAGGCTCATGCTCCATCCGCCGCCGCCGCTCGGCCGCCGTCAGCCGCCGGCAGGTGCCGGGATAGCGCCACCGCTGCCGCCCGTGCGGCGCCGAGCGGGCCAACCGGGCGGCGATCTGCGCCCGGCTGCAAAAGCAGGGGTAAAGCAGTCCCTGCCGCTCCAGCCGGGCAATCGCACTGCGGTAGGCATCCATCCGCGCGTGCTGGAACCAGACATCCCCCTCCCAGGCGATCCCTAGCCAACGCAGATCCTCCAGCAGCGCATCGACGAAACGGGCGCGGCAGCGGGTGTGGTCGATATCCTCGATGCGCAGCAGCAGCCGTCCGCCCTGCTCCTCCGCCCAGCGCCGGCAGCAGAGGGCGGAGTAGCCGTTGCCGACATGGAGCAGCCCGGTCGGACTGGGCGCGAAACGGGTGACCGACGCCACCTACCCCTTCGATCCCCCGGTCGGCGGCAGGATCCGTGCCTGCCCCTCGGCCACCCGCTCAGGGCGGAGTAGAAGCAACAGTTCGTCACCTGCGGCCAGGCGCAGGCCGTCCCACGGAATCAGCAGCTCCCCACCGCGGCGCACGGCCAGCGGCTGCACACCATGCGGGATGCGCGCCTCCCCCAACGCCACGCCGTCGAGGCCACCGGCCTCATCCACCGCCTGCGACTGATGGATCAGTCGCCGCCGGGTGGCCTGATCCTGCCAGTAGGTGAAGGTCCACGGCTTGGCGAAGAGCCGCCGCGCGCCCAGCCGGCGGATGGTCTCGACATGCTTCTTCTCATCCCCCTCCTGAATGCCGATGTAGAGCTCGGGGATGTGGAACTGTTCCCGGGCCAGGGCGGCGATCAACAGGTTGTGGTCGGTGGAGCCGGTCATCACCAGCGCCGCGCCCACCTCCTCGGCATGGACCACCTCCATGTAGAGCGGATCGAGCGCGTTGCCGGCCACCGCCGTCTGGCCCGAGCGGCGCGCCGCCTCGACCACGCGGCTGTTGAGGTCGAGGTAGCGCACCTCGCGCGCCTCGGCCAGCGTCCGGCCAAGCTCCAGCCCCATCTGGCCGCCGCCGATGATCAACACGCTGCGTTCGTCGCTGCCGCACACCCCGAGCCGTCGGGCCAACGGCGCGGCGATCAGCCCGTAGAAGAGCACCGACAGCAGAATGACACAGAAGACCAGCGCCTGCAGCAACTCCGCCTGCGCCACCCCGTGATTGCGCAACACCATGGCAAACAGCGAGGCGACCGCCGCCGCCACCACTCCGCGCGGCGCCATCAGGGCGATGAAGGCGATCTGATGGCGGGTCAGCTCCCCGCCGACGCCGGCCAGCCAGGCGACCAGCGGCCGCACCAGCAGGGCCAGCAGCAGAAAGATGGTGATCCCGCCGCCGAGATGGCCGAAGAGCAGCGCCAGATCGATCGTGGAGGAGAGCAGCACGAAGAGCACGGCGATGAGCAGCATCGCCAGGCTCCCCTTGAAGTGGCGCAGCCGCTGGATGTCGGGCAGATCCTGCCGCTGCAGCCAACCGCCGGCGACCAGCACGGCGAGCAGCCCGGCCTGATCGTCGAGCGCATCGGTCAGCACCAGTGTCGCCCAGACCAGCGCCAGCGCCAGCGACATGCGCAGCTCGGCATTGGCCGCCACCCCGCCGCAGAGCAGCCGGGTCATCAACCAGCCGGCAAGCGAACCGGCGGCCAGCCCGACGACCAGCTTCCCGCCGACGATGACCACGAACCGGTGCCAGCCGTAGTCCGCGCCGTGCGGCAGCGCAAACTGCAGCAGCACGATGGCCAGGATCGCTCCGACCGCGTCGATCAGCATCGCCTCGCTGAGCAGCACATGGTTGAGCGGACGGGCCACCCGCACCTGGCGCAGGATCGGTGTCACCACCGTCGGCCCGCCGACCGAGACCAGCGCGCCGAAGAGCAGCGCCAGCGGCCAGTCGAGGCCGAAGACGGCGCGGACGGCCGCCCCACCGATCAGGGTGGTGCAGAGCGGTCCGAAGAGCACCAGCCGACCGACGGTGAAGCCGTGCGCCTTGAGCGACTTGAGGTTGAGGTTGAGCCCGCCCTCGAACAAAATCACCGCCAGGCCCAGCTCGATCAGGGTGTGCAGCCCGTCGCCCAGCCGATCGGCATGCAGCAGGTCGAGCCCGAACGGCCCCAGGGCCATCCCGGTGAGCAGCCACGGCAGGATCGCCGGCGTGCGCAGCCGCTCGGCCAGCAACTGCGCGGCCACCGCGCTCAATACGGCGAGGACGAAGACCGTCGTGGGATCATGAAGTTGCAAGGCTGTGGATCGAGCGCAAAGGCCCCTCCATGGACCTTTTGCGCGGCCTTTGCGCGGCCGCCCATGACCGCCTGCCGGCGGCAGGGACTCCACCAGTGCCTCCCGCAGCGGCGGTTGACGCCTCCCGGTCGCACGCGCAGGGTTCGTTGCGTGTCGAGGTGTCCGGACGGCGGCAATGCTGTGGCCGTTCGGATGAAACGGGAAGTCGGTGCGGCAGGAACCGTTCCGGCCAATGCCGACGCAGCCCCCGCTACTGTAGGCCCGACGCGCACGCATTCTGTCACTGGAAGCCACTCCGGGAAGACGCGTGCGGTGGATGACGGCGAGCCAGGAGACCGGCCTCGACGCATACGGCTCGACCGCCCGCGGGGTGTGGGCGGAAGGGGTGCTCCCACTGCGCGGCATGCGCCGCGCGGCCGATCCGCGCCGGCCGCCGTTCGCCAGGCAGCGCACGCCCTCCTCCCCCGCCCCGAACAGGGCCACCGATTGTTGGAGGAGGGTTCCATTGAAACATCAAGCGCTGATCACAGCAGCCGCACTCACCCTCTTCGCCGGCGGCGCGCTGGCCGACGAGGCCCGCCAGCCGGTCACCACCGAGCTCTCCTACAGCTTCGAGGGGGACAAGAACTTCAGCGGCGGCCTGCGCAAGGGGAGCGCCACCCTCGGCTCCGGCCTGCTCGACGTCACCTTCGACAGCGAGGCGGCCGGCTGGTGGCCCGGCGGCACCCTCTTCATCGAGGGGCTGCTCGACCACGGGCGCAACCCGAGCGATTTCATCGGCGATGTGCAGACGGCCAGCAACATCGCCGACGGCAACCGCACCCGGCTGCAGCAGATGTGGTACGAACAGCGGCTGGGTCAGGGGCTCTCCCTACTCGCCGGGCTGCACGATCTCAACTCGGAGTTCGACGTCTCCGAATACGCCTCGCTCTTCCTCAACTCCTCCTTCGGCATCGCGCCGGACATCTCGGCCAACGCGCAGGGAATCTCGATCTTCCCCCAGGCCGGCTGGGCGGTGCGCCTCTTCCTCCAGCTGAACGAGGCGATCTCCCTGCGTATGGCGGTCTACGACGGGGATCCCACCACCCGTACGGTGACCGGCCGCGAGGGCTACATGAAGATCGTCGAGGCGGCCTGGTCGTCGGGCGAGGCCGCCTGGAAGATCGGCGGCTGGCAGCACAGCGGGGACAAGACCGCGCCCGACGGCAGGCTCTACGGCTCCAACGGCGGCATCTACGGGGTGATCGACCAGCCGCTGACCCGCTGGGAGGGCGGCGCGCTCGGCCTCTTCGTGCAGTGGGGGCTGGCGCAGAAGGATCGCAACGACTTCAGCAACTACCTCGGTGCCGGCATCCATGTCGCCGGACCGATCCCCGGCCGCGGCGACGACGAGTTCGGCCTGGCCGTCGCCCGCGCCGGCTTCAGCGACATCTACCGCAGGGTCAACGGCTCGACCCGGGCGGAGACGGCGATCGAGGCGACCTACCAGCTGCAGCTGCGCCCGTGGCTGCAGCTGCACCCCGCCTTCCAGTGGATCCTCCACCCGGGCGGTGATCCGAAGCTGGCCGACGCCAAGGTGGGGATGCTGCGCGCCACCATCACCCTGCCGTGACAGAGGCACCGCAGGCTTCACGACGACACCATCCAGCAAGACGAGGAGCAACCGCCATGCAACAACCCGCCATCGCAACGAAGGCCAACACCATAACCGCACCGACGGCGTCCAAACTCGCCCGACGCACCGAGATGGTGCTGTGGGCGCTGTGGATCCCGCTGACCATCTTCACGATCTTCTTCGTGCCCATCCCGGACATCCACGACGGCATGCACCCCCTGCGCCACTCGACCACCGTCGTGCAGTGCCACTGATTCCATCCCGGTTTTTGGCGAGGTGCCCATGACGACTTCGCAAGAAGTCATCATCCGCGGCCACGGACGGCCGCGCAAATCCGAAGCTTGCGCATGCAAGCGAAGGATTTGTAAGGGAATCGAAGACCGCGCTCTTCGATTCCCGTCAAGCAAAAAGTCCATGGACGGACTTTTTGCGATCTGATCCATCATGAACGCCACCGCACTCCATCCCGTCCAGGGGCTGTTCCGCTCACTGCGCTGGAGCGTTCCGCTGCTGCTGGCCGCGGCGATCATCTTCTCCGCGCTCGCCTTCGTGCGTTACTTCAACGCCTACGAGGCGCCGGGCGACCACTGGGCGCCGGCCAGCCCGATCGTCCACGAGAACGCCCGCTTCACCACCCGGATGGGGCAGCCCGGCGACTACCGCATCACGGTGGAGAAACGCTCCTCCAAGTGGCCGCTCTTCTTCGTCGAGTATCAGCCGCCCGGCCCGATCGTCGAGGCGATCGTGCACAGCGACGACGGCGTCATCCGGCTCGATCAGCGCTTCGCCGACGAGGGGCGCTACCGCATCCGCGTCGCTCCCGTCACCGGGGCTGGCCACGGCGAAACAGTCGACTTCACCGTGCAGACCCCGCTGTTCAAGTACGCCAACGACCTCTTCCTCGCCGCGCTGCTGCTCGCCGCCGGCTTCGTCAGCGGTCGCCGGCTGCGCCAGCTGGCCGCCTCCATGGCCCTGTTGCTGGCCGCCGCCCTCACCACGGGTCCGGAGCCGGCCATGGCCCACGGCGGCCACCACCACGAAACGATGACCGCCACCTCCGCCGGGGGGCGCGACGCACAGCAGTGGCGGTTGTCATGGCTGCACGGCGCACCGCACGGCCCGGCCAACCGTCAGCCGCTCGACTTCAGCCTGCGCCTCGACGGTCCGGGAGTGGTGGACGGCCCGATCCCCTACCGGCTGGAGATCATTCATTCGGAGACCCACTTCCCGGTGCTCACCATCAGCGGCGTCAGCCGCGACGGCACCATCCCGCTGCGCTACAGCCCGCCGGACGGCACCGACTATCGGGTGGTGCTCTCCGCCGTCGCCGGCGGCGCGCTGCGCCACCTGTCGCTGCCCGCCTCCGCCGAGGCGATTCCGCCCACCGTGGCCCGATCGATCGAGTCGTTCGCCATCCTGATGGTGCCGGTGCTGATCGGCATGGCCTGGGGCTGGAGACAAGGCGGGGGCGCGAAGCCCTCCATGTAGGAGCGGATCCCTATCCGCGAATGGCGATACCGCCGAACCAACGCCCGCGCCGGTTCGGGGAAGGGATTCCCCTCCTACGGTATGAGATTTGACCGCAGCGATGTAGGAGCGCTCTCCCGACCGCGAACGGCGATGGCGGCGCAATGACAACCCCGCCTCAATCGGCCGGCCGTACATCGAGCAGCGGCAGCAGCGAGCCGTCGGCGCGGGGGGCAAAGCCGCGGATGCGATCGCGCCAGACGGCGACCACCGGCTCGTACCAGAGCGGGATGTAGACCAGATCGCGCAACATCCGCCGCTCCACCCGTGCGTAGAGCCGGCGGCGCAGCGCGCGATCCTCGCTCGTCGCCGCCCGGTCGAGCCAGCGGTCGACCTCCGGGTCGCGGTAGCGGCCGCGGTTGGCCCCCTTGGGCGGCCACATCGATGAGTGCAGAATCCAGCGATAGATGTCGGGATCGACGATCCCCACCCAGGAGAGCGAATAGAGCTGGAAGTCGCCCCGCTTGATGCGGGCGTAGAAGCCGCCCCACTCCAGCGACTCGACCGAAACCTCCACCCCGATCCGCCGCCAGCCGGCGGCAATGGCGACAGCCAGCCGCAGCCGCTCGGGGTCGGTGCTGGTCCGCCAGTTCAGGTGAAACCGGATGCCGTCGGCATCGGGCGGGAAGCCCGCCCGGTCGAGCAGCCGCCGCGCCCGCTCGGGATCATAGGGGATCTGCGCCAGCTTCGCCGTCGCCCAGTGATCCGCCGGCAGCACGGTGGCGGCGAGCACCGGCGCGTCGCCGAAGAGCGCCCGCTTGAGCAGCCGACGGTCGACGGCCAGCGCCAGCGCGCGGCGCACCGCCCGCCGTTTGAGGATCGGATCGTGCAGGTTGATGCCGATGTAGCTGAAGGTGGTCGACGGGCGGGTGGCGACCCGCAGATGGGGGCGGCGACGCAGCCAGTCGAGCAGGTAGAGCGGGAAGTCGTTCTGCATCAGATCGATCTCGCCGCGGGCCAGCTTGAGCGCGCGGGTGACCGGATCCTTGACCCGCACGATGGTCACCACCGGCCGTCGATGGTCGCGCGGCGCAAGCGTGATGCGGTTGCCCCGCCAACCGGCCAGCCGATAGGGGCCGCAGCCGATGGTGGTGCGCGCCTCTTGCCCGCCTGCGGCCAACCGCGCCGGCAGCACCCCGAGCACCAGCCGGGTGAGCAGCGAGGCGTCGACCCGCCTCAGCCGAATCTCCAGCCGCCGCCGGTCGAGGGCCCGCACCCGCTCCAGCGCGGCGAAACCCGCCGCCAGCGGACTCTTGATCCGTGGATCGAGGATGCTCGACAAGGTCGCGGCCACATCCTCCGCCGTCACCGGACTGCCGTCGTGAAAGCGCAGCCCCGCGCGCAGGGTGAAGCGCCAGGTCCGCGGGTCGGGATGGCGCCACGACTCGGCCAGGTCGGGCTGCGGCCGGAAGTGGTCGTCGAGCCGGACCAGGCCGCGGTGGAGCAGTTGCTGCACCTTGACCGAGGCGGCGTCGGTGGCGAAGCGGGGATCGAGGGTGATGGGCAGCTGCGGCAGGGCGACGCGGATCTCCGCCGCGACCGCACAGACCGGGCCGGCGCCGACCCAGCAGAGCACGAGCAACAGCGCCGCCAGCCGCGCTGCGGCAAGGCGCAGGCTAGAGCCGGCGCGGAACGGGCAGGGCAAGACCGGTGGCGTGGCGCATCAACATCCGTTTGATCAGGCCGGCGTTGTCGACCAGCCGCATGCCGGCGCCGCGCAGCGCGGCCAACGGCGCTATCCGGCTGGTGAAGAGGTGGTGCAGCCCCTCCATCGCCGCCATGGTGGCCAGCACATCGGGCAGACGGCGCCGGCGCCAGCCGGCAAGCAGCGCCATCGCGCCGTAATCCTCGCCGAAGCGGCGGGCGGTGAGGATCTCGTCGGCCAGCACCATGGCGTCGCGGATGCCGAGGTTGACCCCAAGCCCGGCCAGCGGATGGATGGCGTGGGCGGCATCGCCGATCAACGCCAACCGCGGCCGAACCATGTGGCGGGCGAGCTGGCTGCAGAGCGGAAAGGCGGCGCGCGCCCCCACCTGATCGATGCGGCCGAGCTGCGGCCCGAAGGCCAGCTGCAGCTCGCGCAGGAAGGCGGCGTCATCCAACGCCATCAGCGCCTCGGCGCGCGCCTGGTGCGCGCTCCAGACGATGGAGCAGAGACCGTCGGCCATCGGCAGCAGGGCCAGCGGACCGGTGGGCAGGAAGCGCTGCCAGGCGACCTGGCGGTGGTGGTGTTCGGGCCGGATGGTGGCGACGATCCCCTGCTGGCGGAAGTCGTGGCGCCACACCCCGATGCCCGCCCGCGCCCGCAGCGCCGAACGGGCACCGTCGGCGGCGACCAAAAGCGGCGTGCGCCAGCAAAGCCCGGCGGCGGAGAGCACCTCCACCCCATCGCGCCGCCAGCGCACCTCGGCCACCTCGTCCGGCGCGACCAGCTCCACCCCCTCCCCGCGCAGGATGCGATCGCGCAGGGCATCGCACAGCGCCGAGTTCTCCACCATGCAGCCGAGGAACCCGGAGCCCTCCGCCCCCAGCTCGGCGGCGTCGAAGCGGATGGCGCCGCTGCCCTGATCGTCCCACACCTCCATGCGCCGGATCGGCTCGGCCGCATCGGGCCAGCCGCCGATGCCACGCAGGATGGCGACATTGCCGCAGACGATGGCCGAGACGCGCAGGTCGATCCCGAGCGAGCGACGCGGCGGTGCGGGCTCCGACCGCTCGAGCACCACCACCCGCATGCCGCGATCGACCAGCGCCGCCGCCAGGGTGAGCCCGACCATGCCGCCGCCGACGATGAGCAGATCGACCTGCTCCGGACGGGTCATGTCCGATCGGATCGCAAAAAGTCCATCCGTGGACTTTTTGCTTGACGGGGATCGAAGGCCGCGATGATGGTTTGTTGCGCAACCATCATGACCGCCCTCCGACGATCGCCGCCGCCTGCCGCCGGCCGGTGGCGTAGTCGATCAGCAGCCGCCTGAGCCCGCCGCCGGCCCCCATCAGCCGCATCCCCGCCTGACGCAACAGCCGCGGCAACCCGCCGGGCAGGGCGAATGTGGCCAGCAGCCCCTCGGTGAAGCCGCAGGTCATGGCGATGTCCACCCTGCGGCCATCGGCGTAACGGGCCAGCGCGATGGCCGCGCCGGGATCCTCCGCCTCCGCCGCGACCGTCGCCAGCGCCATGGCGTCGCGCAGCCCCAGATTCATCCCCTGGCCGGCGACCGGATGGATGGTGTGGGCGGCGTTGCCGGCCAGCGCCAGCCGCCGCCCGGTCAGCCTGCGGGCACAGGCCAGTTGCAGCGGGAAGAAGGCGCGCGGGCCGACCGACTCGACCGCGCCGATGCGCGCACGAACGGCCGCAGGCAGCGCCTGTTGCAACCGCGCGCGCCAGCCGTCGTCGTCGCACAGCATCAGCCGGGCGCCATCGCGCGGTGTGGTCACCCAGACCAGCGAATAGCGACCATCGGCCAGCGGCAGCAGGGCCAGCGGGCCGGCGCGGTGGAAACACTCCCATGCGGTATCGCCGTGGCCGCGCCCGCTGCGCAGCGAGGCGGTGACGGCATAACGGTTGTGCGCCCAGCCGCAGGTGGCGATGCCCGCCATGCGGCGGATGGCGCTGTCGCTGCCGTCGGCGGCGACCAGCAGCCGGGCGGTGATGCGCCTGCTCCGCCCTCCAGCCAGGCGGCAGTCGATCGCCACGCAGTGGTCATCGGCCGCCACCCCCTCGATGCGGCACTCCGGCAGCAGCACGCCATCGCCCAGCCGGCCATGCAGCGCGCCGAGCAGGTGCCCCATCTCGACCACGCCGCCGAGCAGCCCCCCCTCCTCCGCATCGAGCGCCACCCGTGCGCGCGCACCCGCCTCCACCACCCGGATGTGGCGGATGGCGCCGAGTATGTCCGCCATGCCCGGCAGATCGACCCCCAGTGCGCGCAGGTAGTCGAGCGAACCGGCGGAGAGCGCGATGGCCCGCTCGGGGCTGCCGGGCGCGTAGTCGGGGGTGCGCGCCTCGAGCAGCAGGCAGGAGATACCGCGCCGCTGCAGATCGAGCGCCAGCGCCGAACCGACGCCGCCTGCGCCGACGACGGCCACCGCACAGTCAACCTGCCTCATGGTGTTACCCAACACCGGTCCGGGGAAGGGATTCCCTCCCTGCGGTGACCAAACTCACGGAATGTAGGCCCCCACCACCGCAGCGGCGTCGAACGGCGTACCGGCGTTGAGCTGGATGTTGCGCGTCACCGTCTGCCCGGCCGAGAGCGCGATCGCCTGCGCACCGGCCTGAAGCGGCTGCGCGATGCCATTGGCATCGACCCAGCCGCCGACCACCCCGATCAGCGGCGTCAGCTGGCCGGTACGCGCGTCCATGGCGTAAGAATCGACCACCAGCCGCACCGTGCCTGCCGGCATGTTGATCGCGTAGTTGCCCGCGGCATCGGCGAAAACCCGCTGGGTGATGGTGCCGGCGCCATCCCGCGCAAAGATCCGCACCCGCGCGGCAACAGCCGGCGTCACCTGCCCGCGGATGGTCCCGCCCGGGGTGAGGGTGAGCGTGACCACCCGCTGCCCCCCGGCGGCCAGCGGATGGATCAGCGCCGCCGAGGTATTCCAGCTCAGTGTACCGCTGCCGTCGGACAGATAGCCGCCGACCCAGCCGCCGGCGATCCCCTGCTCACTGTGGCTGACCGGGTCGAACACCACCCCGGTGGCGGCGATGCGGTACTCTCCCGGCGGCAGGTTGCGCTGGAAGACGCCGTTGAGGTCGGTCACCGCCGTGAAGCGGTGGGCGCCGGCCACGCCATAAGGCTCGAGGTTGACCCGCATGTTGACCGCCGGCGTCCCGGCAGTGGTGGTCACCCGCCCGGCGATCAGCCCGCCGGTGGCCAGCTGCATGTAGACCGCCCGGGTGGTGCCGGCGGTCACCGTCACCCGCCCGGCGGCACTGCTGTAGGGGGAGACGGGGGCGTAGTCGGCGGTATAGAAGCCGCCGGCCAGCATGGAGGCGAGCGGCTGCTCGGCGGCGATCGCCGGGTCGATGGTCGAGCCGGCGGCCATCACATAGTAGTCCCCCGGCGGCACGGAGGCGGAAAAGTCGCCCTGGCTGTCGGCGACCGTCACCAGATGGGCACCGAGCTCGCTGTAGGGCAGCGGTGCGACATCGACCCGGGCGTAGGGGATCGCCGCCCCGCCGCCGTCCACCACCTGACCGGCGATGCGACCGGCGCCCCCCTCCATCGCCGCCGTCACCACCCCGTTCGAGGCCGGCGTCACCGCCTGCGCCCCCTGGTAGCTGGAGACCACGTTGCCGCCGGCCAGGAGACCGTCGGCATAACGGTCACCGGAAACGAACGAGAGGAGGTAGGATTCGCCCGGGTCGAGCGCGGCGGGCAGGAGCTGACCCGCGGCATCGGTCCGATTGTTGCCGTTCTGGTCGACCAATGAGACCACCGCGTAGGAGGAGCGGGCCAGCGCGGCGATACGCACGTTGGGCAGCGGATTGCCCGCCGTATCGGTCACCTTGAGGGTGACGTTGGTCGCAGGGGCATAGACGTGCAGCGTCGACTGCACGGTGGTGGTCTGTCCCGCCCCATCGGTGGCGCTCCAGCGGAAGGGGGTGTCGCCGATCGGGTAGGAGGCGGCCAGCCGGGCGGCCGGCAAGGTGGTCACCCCGCCGAGGTCGTCGATCACCCGCGTGCCGCTCGCCCAGTTGGCGATCGCCGCCCAGCCGGTGGCGCTGATCTGAGGTGAGATGCCGACACCGGCC
>RFFX01000044.1 GCA_003696765.1 Zetaproteobacteria bacterium
AAGTCCACGGACGGACTTTTTGCGATTCGATCAAGAATGCGCAACTTGACGCTGTTTGACGACGGGATCCACAAGTTCATCCTGCTCAACGAGAGCGAGCCGGGGGAAGAGAACGGGATCGAATCCAACCAGTATCTGATCGTTCATCAGGGGATCGGCATGCTGCTCGATCCCGGCGGCTGGGGGGTGATGCCGCGGGTGCTGACCGAGATGCTGCAGCACATCCAGCCCGAAGATGTGGCGATGATCCTGCTCTCCCACCAGGATCCCGACATCGTCGGCGGTGTGGCTACTTGGCTGGAGCTGACCAACGCCACCGTCCATGTCGCATCGACCTGGATGCGCTTTCTGCCCCACTACGGCCAGATCGACATGGGGCGGTTCCATCCGGTGCCGGATGGGGGCGGGGCGCTGGCGCTGACCGACGACTGCCGCATCGAGGTGGTGCCCGCCCACTTCCTCCACTCCCCCGGCCAGCTCAACCTGTTCGACCCGCACGCCGGCATCCTCTTCTCCGGCGATGTCGGCACCGCCGCGCTGAAAAACGGCGGCGATCAGCTTTTTGTCGAAGATTTCGCCGCCCACCTGCCGGCCATCGAGGGCTTTCACCGCCGCTACATGGCCTGCAACCGGGCGTTGCGGCTGTGGGTGGCGCGGGTGCGCGCGCTCGCCCCGCAGGTGATCGCGCCGCAGCACGGTCCGGCCTACCGCGGCGCGGCGGTGGGGGCGTTCCTCGACTGGCTGGAGCAGCTGGAGTGCGGCGCCGACATCATGCGCCCGGACGGCTCTTTTCCGGCATGACGCTGGATCTGCAGCAGCAGCTCAGCGCACTCGATCGGCTGCGCGAAACCACCGTGCTCCATGTCGGCAACCTGCTGCAGCGCCAGCAGTGGAACCGCAACGCCTTCAGCCGCATCGTCGCGCTGGTCTCCATGGAGCACGAGGCGATCGGCGCTGCGCTCGAGCGGCTGCGCCGGCGGGTGGAGGATGGGGAAGTGCGCAGGGAGATCGCTTCGCTGCAGGCCCGCTGCAGCCGGCTCGACGGGGCGGTCGCGCGGCTGCAGCGGTTGCGCAACCGCAGTTCCGATCGCGAGATGGTGGCGATCAAGAAGATCATCTTCAGCTTCGACCGTGCCGCCGGCACCCTCAACCAGACGCTGATCGACAAGAACCTGCTCGACCGCCAGAACCAGGTGCTGGAGAACCTGATCATCTCCCACGAGCACGTCGCCAACTGGAAGCAGTTCGTCCAGCGCATCCTGATCGATTTCCACCAGATGTTCCGCTTCGACTTCTTCTTCATCGCCTTCTCGGAGGAGAACGAACTCACCCTCTTCTTCTACTACATGGGCGACTATCCCGAGCCGGTGAAGGAGCAGATCGACACCGCCTGCGCCCGCCGGGTGCTCGCGGGGCTCGATCTGCCGCCGGACACCCCCTACAGCGTCGAGCGGTTCGTCGTCATCGACCGGCCGCGGCGGGTCGACCCCACCCAGGTGGAGACGATCACCGTCAAGGTGCCCGACTACGCGCCCAACCTTGCCGGGCTGCTCGGGGCCACCTACGCCTCGACGCGCAAGGTGTCGGTGCAGGAGCAGGCGGTGATCCGCTCGATCCTGTCGGTGATGGTGATGGTGGTCGGTTCGAGCAAGGTGTTGAGCAGGACTCTGGCCGAGCTGGAGTTTCATTCGATCCACGACCCGCTCACCGGCCTCTACAACCGGCGCCACTTCGACGAGATGCTCCGCTACGAGGTCGACCGCTCCGAGCGCCACCGGCACCACTTCTCGCTGCTCTTCCTCGATTCGGACGACTTCAAGCAGATCAACGACGGCTTCGGCCACCCCTGCGGCGACCAGGTGCTGGTCGAGCTGGGCGGCATGATGCGCGCGGCCACCCGCATGGGGGATCTGGTGGTGCGGTTGGGGGGGGACGAGTTCGCCATCCTGCTGCCGGAGACGCCGGTGGAGGGGGCGCGGGCGCTGGCCGAGAAGCTGCGCAAGCGCATCTCCCACCACCGCTTCACCTCCCCCGACGGGCGCCAGTTCCAGACATCGGTCTCGATCGGCATCGCCGGTTATCCGCGCGACGGCCGCAACAGCCGCGATCTGCTCGCCGCCTGCGACGCGGCCCTCTATCGAGCCAAGGAGGGTGGGAAGAACAGCATCGTGGTCGCCGCTGCGCAGCCGCCCGCCGCCCGGGTGCGTGATGCGCGTGTCGCCGTGGAGCGGTTGCGCGACGCCCTCGCCGAGGGGCGCGTCCTCCCCTACTTCCAGCCGATCCTCTCGACCGCGGATCGGCGACCGGTCGCCTGCGAGGTGGTGGCGCGCAAACAGAGCCGCGACGGGCGGGTGTTGCCGGCGATGGAGTTCATCGAGACGGTGGAGCGGGCTGGGCTGGCGCGCAGCCTCGACCGCTCGATCGTCGATGGGGCGCTGGAGGTGTTGCACGAACGGATGCAACACCATCCGGCCGATGCGGTGCCGCCCCTGTTCATCAATCTCTCGCCGCAGGAGATCCGTGGGCGCAGCTTGCTCGGCTTTGCCGAACAGCGCTGCGCCGAGCTGGGGATCCCGCCGGAGAAGGTGGTCTTCGAGATGGCCGAACGGGCGGTGGTGGCGGAGTTGGGAGCGGTGCGCGGCTTCCTCGCCAACCTGCGCAACCGCGGATTCCGTTTCGCGCTCGACGACTTCGGCAGCGGCTACAATGCCTTCCACTATCTGCGCGAGCTGCGCTTCGACTTCGTCAAGATCGACGGCGCCTTCATCCGCGGGGTGGTCGACTCGCAGGTCGATGCCCTCCTGGTTCGCCATCTGGCGGCGATCTGCCGTGGGCTGGGGATGGTGACCATCGCCGAGCATGTCGAGGAGGAGGAGATCATGGCGGCGGTGACGGAGATGGGGATCGACTATGCCCAGGGGTTCCATCTGGGTGCGCCCGTTTCGGCGCGGAACCTCTTCTCCACATGGGATGGGGGGGAGCGGAGATGACTTCCGGCGCATCCGCCGTAGAGTGCGCCGGGCCGATTCATGGGGGGATCGGCCCGGCGGCCTCGCAAGAGGCCGGCAGGCGGGGGTCGAAGAGGGGTGCCCTTCGACTCCCGTGAAGCAGGAGACGTCCACGGACGGACGTTGTGCGATGGAATCCATCGCCGATCACTCCGTGGGGCCGCCAGGCGGCGGCCCCCTTCCCTTCATCTCCCCCGCAGCATGAAGGATGGCTTCGCAAGAAGCCGTCAGCCGCGGCCAGGACGGCCACGCAACTCCGGAGGTTGCGCATGCAACCGACGTATTTGTAAGGGGATCGAAGACCGCGCTCTTCGATCCCAGTGAAGCCAAAAAGTCCACGGACGGACTTTTTGCGAACGCATCGAGAAGGAGCATCGCCCATGGCCGTGGAACGGACCCTGTCGATCATCAAGCCGGACGCCGTCGCCAAGAATGTGATCGGCGACATCATCCGTCGCTTCGAGGAGAACGGGCTGTCGGTCGTCGCCGCCCGGATGATCCATCTGAGCGCCGAGGAGGCGGGCCGCTTCTACGCGGTGCACCGGGGGCGCCCCTTCTTCGGCCCGCTCTGCTCCTTCATGAGCTCCGGGCCGATCCTGGTCATGGTGTTGGAGGGGAAGAACGCCATCCGGCTCAACCGCCAGCTGATGGGGGCGACCAACCCCAAGGAGGCCGAGCCCGGAACCATCCGCGCCGACCATGCCGACTCGATCGATGCCAACGCCGTCCACGGCTCCGACTCGCCGGAGAGCGCGGCGACAGAGATCGCCTTCTTCTTCCCCGATATCGAGATCTTCGGCCGTTAACCGGCGGTGAATGCCCGGCCGAAGGGGGCGGCCGCAGCCGGCCCGACCGGCGACCCGGAGCAGGTGGCCGTCCGGCGGCGGAAGCTGGCCGCGCTGCGTGAGGAGGGGTTCGCCTATCCCGACGACTGGCGCTGCGACGCCGAGGCCGCCGCGCTGCATGAGCGCTACGGCGATTGGGAGGGCGTGCGGCTGGAGGAGGCGGCGATCTCCGTCCGGGTGGGAGGGCGGATCATGGCCCACCGGGTGATGGGGAGGTCGAGCTTTCTCCACATCCAGGACGGCAGCGGCCGCATCCAGCTCTTCCTCCAGCGCGACCGGCTCACCCCCGAGCTCTACGATGCGACCAAAGCGTGGGATCTGGGCGACATCGTCGGCGCCGCCGGGACGCTCTTCCGCACCCGCACCGGCGAGCTGTCGGTGCGGGTGGAGGAGATCCGGCTGGTGGCCAAGTGTCTGCGGCCGCTGCCCGAGAAGTGGAAAGGGCTGCAGGACAAGGAGCTGCGCTACCGCCGCCGCTACCTCGATCTGATGGTCTCCTCCGAGGCGCGCGACCGTTTCCGCCTCCGTTCGCGCATCGTCGCCGAGCTGCGCCGCCGGCTGGAGGCGCGTGGCTTCATCGAGGTGGAGACTCCGATGTTGCAGCTCCGCCCCGGGGGGGCCGCCGCCCGTCCCTTCATCACCCACCACAACGCGCTCGATATCGACCTCTATCTGCGCATCGCCCCGGAGCTCTACCTCAAGCGGCTGGTGGTGGGCGGCTTCGAGCGGGTCTTCGAGATCAACCGCAACTTCCGCAACGAGGGGCTGGACGCCACCCACAACCCCGAGTTCACCATGGTGGAGTTCTATCAGGCCTGGGCCGACTTCCACGACGCGATGGAGACCACCGAGGCGCTGATCCGCGGCGTGGCCGAGGCGTGTGGTCGCACGCGGATCGTCTGGGAGGGGGTGGAGCTCGATCTCGGCCGCCCCTTCCGCCGGTTGCGCATGGATGAGGCGGTGGTGGAGAAGCGGCCCGATCTGGCCGGCCACACCCGCAACAAGGGGCTGCTGGCCACCGTCTGCCTGCAGGAGATCCCGGATTTTCGGCCGACGGTCACCTGGCAGGCGGGGGACTACCTCAACGCGCTGTTCGAGGCGCTGGTCGAGCCGGAGTTGCAGCAGCCCACCTTCGTCACCCACCATCCTGTCGAGATCTCACCGCTGGCCCGGCGCAATGGGGCGGAGCCGCATCTGACCGACCGCTTCGAGCTCTTTGTCGCCGGCAAGGAGATCGCCAACGGCTTCTCCGAGCTCAACGATCCCGACGATCAGCGGGCCCGCTTCCTGGCCCAGGCCGCGGCACGGCAGGCGGAGGAGGGGGAGCCGGCCGGGGTGGACGAGGATTTCCTCTGCGCTCTGGAGTACGGCATGCCGCCGACGGCGGGCGTGGGGATCGGGGTCGATCGGCTGGTGATGATGCTCACCGGTAGCCATTCGATCCGGGATGTGCTCCTCTTTCCCCATATGCGCCCGCAGGAGTAGCCGCCTGCCGCATCGCGGCCACGGAGGGCCGCGCAAATCAAGAGCTTGCGCAGGCAAGCGATTGACTTGTAAGGGGATCGAAGACCGCGCTCTTCGATCCCCGTCAAGCAAAACGTCCACGGACGGACGTTTTGCGGTGTGATCGAGCATGTTCGCCTGGAAGATCATGACCAGCAAGGTGATCACCTGCCGCCCCGACCAGCCGGTGGGCGAGGTGATCGATCTGATGATCCGCCGCCATCTGCACACCGTACCGGTGGTGGAGGAGGACGGCACGCTGCGCGGCTCGATCAACACCCTCTCCATCCTCAACCGGGTGGTGCCGGAGTACATCGTCACCGGTGATCTCAAGTCGGTCCCCTTCGCCCCCGATATCGGGCTGCTGCGCAAACACTTCCGTGCGCTGGCCTGCGGCGACAAGGTGGCCGCCGACATCATGGAGCGCAAACCGACCACGGTGCGCGACAACGAGTCGCTGCTTTCGGTCACCGCGGCGCTGATCACCTACGACCGCTACGAGTATGTGCTGGTGGTCGACCGCAACCGCAAGTTGCTCGGGGTGATCTCCAGCGGCGACATCCTGCGTGCGCTGCACCAGGGGGAACCGGAAGGGATCGAGCAGGCCTGACCGGCGATCGACGATGGTTTCTTGCGAAACCGTCATCGCGGCCATGGATGGCCGCGCAAATCCGGAGGTTGCGCATGCAACCGGCGGATTTGTAATGGGATTGAAGAGTGCGCCCTTCGATTCCCGTGAAGCCAAAACGTCCACGGATGGATTTTTTGCGATCCGATCATCGAAATGTCCTCGATCGATGCTGCTCCCCGCCCGGGGGTGATCCCCGCACACGATGCGGTGGCGATCTTCGGCCTGCCCAGCGTCTGGCTGGCGGTGGCCATTCTGCTGGCGGTCTACGCGGTGATCATGATGGAGCGGTTCAACCGGGCGGTGCTCTCCCTGCTCGGTGCCGGCATCATGATCCTCTGCGGGGTGATCACCCAGGAGCAGGCGGTGGCGGGGATCGACTTCAACACCATCGGCCTGCTCACCGGCATGATGGTGATTGTGGCGATCAGCCAGAAGACCGGCATGTTCCAATTTGTCGCCATCCGGGCGGCCAAGCTGGTGCGCGGCAGTCCGTGGGGGGTGCTGGTGATGCTCTCCATCGTGACGGCGCTCTTTTCCGCTTTTCTCGACAATGTCACCACCGTGCTGCTCATCGCCCCGGTGACGCTGCTGATCACCGATGCGCTCGACATCGATCCCTATCCCTTCCTCTTCTCGGAGATACTGGCCTCCAACATCGGAGGTACGGCCACGCTGATCGGCGATCCGCCCAACATCATGATCGGTTCCCAGGCGGGGCTGAGCTTCTACGATTTCCTGGTCAACCTCACCCCGATCGTGCCGGTGATCTTTCTGTGTACCCTGGGGTGCATCTGGTGGCTCTTCGGCCGTCGCCTCCATGCCAGCGCCGAGGCGCGGGCGCTGATCATGGAGTTCAACGAGCGTGAGGCGATCAAGGATGTCCCGCTGCTCAAGAAGTCGCTCACCGTTCTGGCGCTGGTGATGATCGGCTTCACCGCCGCCCACGCGCTGGGGCTGGAGCCGGCGACGATCGCCATGTTCGGCGCCGCGCTGCTCCTGCTGTGGCAGTCGCTGGGCGACGAGCTGGAGGATAAGAACCACGCCTTCGAAGGGGTGATGGGCGAGCTGGAGTGGACCACCATCTTCTTCTTCGTCGGGCTCTTCATCATCGTCACCGGTGCCGAGCATACCGGGGTGATCCGCTTCCTCGCCGCCGAGCTGTTGGAGCTGACCGCAGGCGACCTCCACACCACGGTGGCGGCGGTGCTCTGGACCTCGGCGCTGGCCTCGGCGGTGATCGACAACATCCCCTTTGTCGCCACCATGATCCCGATGATCGAGGATATGGCGCCCTCGTTGGGGGGGGAATCGGCGCTGGTGCCGCTCTGGTGGGCGTTGGCGCTGGGCGCATGTCTCGGCGGCAACGGCTCGTTGATCGGTGCCTCGGCCAACCTGATCATCGCCGGCTTCGCCCAGCGTGCCGGCCATCCCATCGCCTTCGTCACCTTTTTCCGCCATGCCTTCCTGCTGATGGTGATCAGCATCGTGATCTCCCACGTCTACATCGCGTTGCGGTATCTGTGACGGTGTTGCGCGTCGGATCCATGGTCGGGCGTTGATCCGCGGTCACAGAGGGCCGCGCAAAACCGGAGTTTGCGTAAGCGATCGATTGGTTCGTAATGAGGCGAACATCGTACTTTTCGCTTTCCGTCAAGCTTTTTTGCGGGGAGATCATCGAAGACGACTTCGCAAGAGGTCGTCATCGCGGCCATGGACGGCCGCGCAAGTCAAGAGATTGCGTAAGCAAGCGACTGATTTGTAATGGGATCCAAGGCCGCGCTCTTCGATCCCCGTCAAGCAAAAAGCTCACGGACGGGCTTTGTTGCGATTCGATCATCGATGAAATACGACCTCTACGGCGTGGGCAACGCCATCATGGACATCCAGGTACGGGTGGACGACGCGTTCCTGGAGCGCTGCGGCATCGAGAAGGGGGTGATGACCCTGGTGGATGCCGAGCGGCAACGGGAGCTGCTCGACGCGCTGGCCGGCCATCCGCGGAACTACTGCTCCGGCGGTTCGGCGGCCAACACCATCGTCGGCGTCGCCGAGATGGGCGGGCGCTGCGCTTACGCCTGCCTGACCGGGGACGACCGCTTCGGCCGGATGTACCTCGAGGAGATGCGGAGTCTGGGCATCGAGGTCGGGATCCGGCCGGTGGCCGACGGGGTGAGCGGCAGTTGCCTCGTGCTGGTCACCCCCGATGCGCAGCGCACCATGCTGACCCATCTCGGGGCCTCCGCGGGATTGGGTCGGGAGCATCTCGAAGAGGCCGACATCGGTGCCGCGCGCTGGCTCTATGTCGAGGGTTATCTCTTCGCCGGTGATGCCACACGCGGGGCGGCGCTGGAGGCGATCGACCGGGCGCGTTCCGCCGGGGGGGTGCAGGTGGCGTTGACCCTCTCCGACCCGTTCATCGTCGAGGTGGCGCGCGAGACGCTGGCGTCGTTGATCGAGCGTGGGGCGATCGACCTGCTCTTCTGCAACGAGCTCGAGGGGCGGGCGCTCGCCGGGTGCGATGCACCGGAGGAGTGCGCCCGCTGGATGGGGCGTCGTGTACCGGCCGTGGCGCTGACCATGGGGGCGAAGGGGTCGTTGATCCTCCATGACGGGATCCTGGAGGAGATCGATGGCGTGGCGGTGGATGCGGTGGACACCACCGGCGCCGGAGACATGTATGCCGCCGGCGTGCTCTATGGCATCACCCATGGCCGGAGCTGGCGAGAGGCGGGCGAGATCGGAAGCCGCGCCGCCGCTCGGATCGTCACCCGCCCGGGCGCCCGTCTGGGTGCCGGGGCGGCGGAGGTGTCGGCCGGGCTTCCCGGCTGATCCCCTCCACGGGAGGGCCGCTCCGCTCCGGGCGGCGGTTGTCACGGCGCGGCAGGCTTCTATGATCCGCCCGCCTTGGGGCCGCACCCGTGGTGCACCCCGTCCCGGTCGCGCAAGTCCGGAGGGTCGCTCTTGCAACCTGTGGATTCGCGGCGGGCTCAAGAACCAGAACGATCCACCCTTGGTACCATCGGAGAGCGCATGCGCATCGCAATTCCCGCCGAAACGCTGCCCGGAGAACGGAGGGTGGCTGCGACACCGGAGACGGTGCACAAGCTGGTCGCCGCCGGCCATCGGGTGACGGTGCAGACCGGGGCCGGTGGCGGGGCGATGATCCGCGACCACGCCTTCGCCGAGGCCGGGGCGCGGTTGGTGGAGGATGCCGCCGGAGCCTGTCTCGATGCCGACATGGTGCTCAAGGTGCGCGCGCCCACCGAGGAGGAGCTGGCCGTGTTGCGTCAGGGGGCGGTGGTGGTGGCCCTCTTCGCCCCCTACACCAATCCGTTGCTGGCGCGGTACAATGCGGCCAACCTCACCTGCTTCGCGCTCGAGCTGGTGCCGCGCATCTCACGGGCGCAGAGCATGGATGTGCTCTCCTCCCAGGCCAACATCGCCGGCTACAAGGCGGTGTTGATGGCCCAGCACTACTATCCCCGCTTCATGCCCATGTTGATGACCGCCGCCGGCACGGTGCAGCCGGCGCGGGTGCTGGTGCTCGGCGCCGGTGTGGCCGGGCTGCAGGCGATCGCCACCGCCCGTCGCCTCGGCGCCACCGTGGAGGCCTTCGACGTCCGTGCCGCCGCCCGCGAGCAGGTGGAGAGCCTCGGCGCCCGCTTCGTCGAGGTGGAGAGCGACGAGAGCGGCGAGGATGCCGGAGGCTACGCACGGGAGATGAGCGAGGAGTACAAGCGGCGTCAGGCGGCGTTGATCGCCGAGCGGGCCGAGGCGGCCGACATCATCATCACCACCGCCATGATTCCCGGCCGTCCGGCGCCGGTGCTGATCCCACCGGAGGTGGTGGGGCGGATGCGCATGGGCAGCGTCATCGTCGATCTCGCCGCGGCGGCGGGGGGCAACTGTCCGCTGACGCGCAAGGACGAGGTGGTACACCACGCCGGGGTGACCATCATCGGCGATACCAACATCCCCTCGCGCATGGCGGCGGACGCCAGCAGCCTCTACGCACGCAACGTCCTCCATTTCGCCGGTCTGCTCTTCGACGACGGCGGCGGGCTGCGCATCGATGCGGAGGATGCGATCGTCTCCGCCACCCTGCTGTGCCACGAGGGGAGCTTCCTCCAGCCGAGGTTCCTTGAATCGGGGGGCGGATGATGCCGGAGGTGCGGGGCCGATCGCCCGCCGCGGCCGGGAGGGCCGCGCGTTTCGATTCCCGTGTAGTCGGAAAGTCCAAGGAGGGACGTTTTGTGATCGCATGGATGGACGTGTTGCGATTCGATCAGTAACCCATGGAACAGTTGGAGCAGAACATCGCCCAGGCCGCCCACGGTGCAGGGGTGGACCCCTTCATCTTCGCCATCACCGTCTTCGTACTGGCGGTCTTCGTCGGCTACCATGTGGTGTGGAACGTGACGCCGGCGTTGCATACCCCGCTGATGAGCCTGACCAATGCGGTCTCCAGCATCATCATCGTCGGCGCCATCCTCGCCGCCGCGCCCGAACGGCTCGATCTGCCCACCGGCCTCGGGCTGGTGGCGGTGGCGCTGGCCGCGGTCAACATCGTCGGCGGCTTCATGGTGACCCAGCGCATGCTGGCCATGTTCCGTAAGCGCGACGGGGAGCGGTAGATGCTCTCCGCCAACGCGGTCGCGCTCAGCTACCTCGTCGCTTCCGTTCTGCTGATCCTGGCGCTCAAGGGGCTCTCCTCGCCGGAGAGCGCCCGCCGCGGCAATCTGCTCGGCATGATCGGCATGGGGCTGGCCATCGCCGTCACCCTGCAGCTCGATGCGGTACACAACTACGGCTGGATCCTGGCCGCCTTCGCCGTCGGCGCGGTCATCGGCGCCGTCGGCGCCCGTCGGGTGCCGATGACCGCCATGCCGCAGCTGGTCGCCTTCATGCATTCGCTGGTCGGTCTCTCGGCGGTGCTGATCGCCGTCTCCGCCCTGCTCAACCCGGCCGGCTACGGCATCGCCGATGCCGCCGGCGGCCTGCCGACGGCCAACCGCATCGAGCTCTTCCTCGGCAGCTTCATCGGCATGATCACCTTCTCCGCCTCGCTGGTCGCCTTCGCCAAACTGCAGGGGCTGATCAGCGGCAAGCCGCTGGTCTTCGCCGGCCAGCATCCGCTCAACCTGCTGCTCGGTGTGGTGATGATCGGCGCGGGGCTGCTCTTCTGCGGCAGCGGCGCGCCGCTGCCCTTCTTCGTCATGCTGGGGATCGCACTGGTGCTCGGGGTGCTGCTGATCGTGCCGATCGGCGGTGCCGACATGCCGGTGATCGTCTCGATGCTCAACTCCTACTCCGGCTGGGCGGCGGCGGGTATCGGCTTCTCCCTCGGCAACACCATGCTGATCATCGCCGGCGCGCTGGTCGGCTCCTCCGGGGCCATCCTTTCCTACATCATGTGCAAGGCGATGAACCGCTCGCTGATCCATGTGCTGCTCGGCGGCTTCGGCGGAGGGGATGCCGGCGGCGCCCCCGCCGCGGCCGCCCGGGATCGGCCGGTCAAGTCGGGGGCGCCGGAGGACGCCGCCTTCCTGCTGGGCAATGCGCGCAGCGTGGTGATCGTTCCCGGCTACGGGCTGGCGGTGGCTCGCGCCCAGCATGCGCTCAAGGAGCTGGTCGATCTGCTGCTCAAGCGGGGGGTGCAGGTGCGTTTCGCCATCCATCCGGTCGCCGGCCGCATGCCGGGCCACATGAACGTGTTGCTCGCCGAGGCCGATGTCCCCTATGATCTGGTCTACGAGATGGATGCGATCAACTCCGAGTTCGCCGACACCGACGTGGCGCTGGTGATCGGCGCCAACGACGTGACCAATCCGGCGGCCCGGCGCGACCCCTCCAGCCCGATCTACGGCATGCCGGTGCTGGATGTGGCGCGGGCCCGCCACGTTCTCTTCATCAAGCGTTCGCTCTCGCCGGGTTACGCCGGCCTCGACAACGACCTCTTCTACCAGGAGAATACCATGATGATCTTCTCCGACGCCAAGAAGGCGTGCGAGGCGATGGTCCAGGCGCTGGATTGAAGCGGTGCGCTGCGTCATCCTCGATACCGAAACCACCGGCCTCTCGCCGCAGAAGGGGGATCGGATGGTGGAGATCGGCGCCGTCGAGCTGGTGGGGCGCCGCCGCACCGGTAGGCGGTTCCACCGCTACATCAATCCGCAGCGGAGCATCCCGCAGCAGGCGGTGCGCATCCACGGCATCGACGACGCCAAGGTGGCCGATGCGCCCCTCTTCCGCGAGATCGCCGACGAGTTGCTCGCCTTCATCGAGGGGGCGACGCTGGTCATCCACAACGCCGAGTTCGACCTCGGCTTCCTCATGTACGAGCTGGCCGAGGCGGGCAAGCCGAACATCGACGATGCGCCGGTGATCGACACACTGGCTCTGGCCCGCAGGCGCTTCCCCGACAAGAAGAACACACTGGATGCGCTGTGCGACCGCTTCGGCATCGCGCGCGACCATCGCACACTGCACGGTGCGCTGCTCGATTCGGAACTGCTGGCCGAGGTCTACCTCGCGCTGACCGGCGGGCGACAGCTCTCCCTGGTGATCGACCGGGTCGAGGTGCGCAAGGCGGCGGCGCTCGTCGGCCGCCGTTCCCGTCGCGCCTGCCTGGAGCCCCGCATCCGCGAGCAGCAGGAGACCGCGCCGCTCACCGGCGCCTCCCTGCCGCCGTTGAGCGAGGAGGAGCGGCAGGCGCATCGCCGCATGTTGGAGCGGATCCTCGAGGAGAGCGGCGGGGCGCTGATCTGGCGCGAGCCGGAGATGGCGGCGGCGTGATGGCCTGTGCGCATCCGGTGGAGGCTCCATGGAGGGACGCCTTGCGCTTCGAACGCCCATGCTTCCCAGCCCGATCCTGACGCTCTGTTCGGCCAACATCTGTCGCAGCCCCTTCGCCGAGCACTACCTGCGCCACCGCTTGCGGCAGGCCGGCGCCTTTGCCGAGGTCTTCAGCCGCGGCATCCTGGAGATGGAGGGGCGCCCGGTCCCCGAAGAGGGGCTGGCGGCGGCGCGGGAGATGGGGGTGGAGATGGGGCGCCACCGCTCCTGCAGGGTGCAGGCGGGTGACCTCGATCGCGCGGCGCTGGTGCTGGTGATGGAGCAGCAGCACCGCCACTACCTGATGCAGTTGCGGCCGCAGTGTGTCGGCAAGATCTTTCTGCTCAGCCAGCCGGGCGGCGGCGGCGACGTGCCCGATCCGATGGGCAAGGGTCTGGAGGCGTTCCGCGACTCCTACCGGGTCATCGCGCAACACCTCGATGGCTGGCTGTTGCGTTTCGGCGTCGTGCAATCCTCATGAATCTCTTCGATTATCTGCTGATTTCGGTCGTCGGCCTGTCGATGATCCTCTCGTTGTGGCGCGGTTTTGTGCGCGAGATCATCTCGCTGATCGGGCTGGTCGCCGCCTTCCTCGCCGCCAGCCGCCTCTCCGGCTGGAGCGGCGATCTGCTCGGCCGTTGGATCCACAACGGCACCCTGGCCGACATCGCCGGCTTCGTGCTGGTCTTCGTACTGGTGATGGTGGCGGTCGGCCTCTTCGGGGCGTTGATCCGCCGTCTGGTCGATGCGGCCGATCTCACCGCCACCGACCGGACGCTCGGGGTGCTCTTCGGCCTGGCCCGGGGCTGCCTGCTGGTGGCGCTCGGCTTTCTCATCTTCACCTCCTATGCGTCGCCGGAGCAGAAGTGGCTCAAGGGAAGCCTGCTGGCCCCCTACGGCATCGCGGCGGGCGACTGGCTGGGGCGGGCGATCCCCGAGGGGTATCCCTTCTCCCGGCGCGATGGCGCCGCCCATGCGCGGGCGGGGGGCTCGCTGCTGCCCGCCGCCAGCCGCGTGCCGGTCGGTGACCGGCAGGCGCTGGAGGCGATCATCCGCGAGCAGTTGAAGCGGTGATGGCGCACCTGTCGGGGGGGCGGGCGACGGCCCCGCGGAGGGTGTCGGCGCAGCGCCCCGATCGTCCATGACCGGGGGGGATCGTCTGCGTGAGGAGTGCGGCGTCTTCGGCGTCTTCAACCTGCCGGAGGCGGCCAATCTCACCTATCTCGGCCTCTACGCCCAGCAGCATCGCGGACAGGAGTCGGCCGGCATCGTCGCCACCGACGGGGTCCACTTCCACACCCATCGCGACATGGGGTTGGTGGGCGACGTCTTCACGCCGGAGGATATCGCGCGGCTGCAGGGGCGCAGCAGTATCGGCCATGTGCGCTACTCGACCAGCGGCGAGTCGGATCTGCGCAACTGTCAGCCCTTCACCTACCAGTACGCCCACGGCGGCATCGCCATGTGCCACAACGGCAACATCGTCAACGCCGGGGAGCTGCGGCGCGAGCTGGAGGCGGCGGGATCGATCTTCCAGTCCACCTCCGACACCGAGGTGCTGATCCATCTGGTGGCCCGCAGCGGCGGGCAGGACACCGCCGAGCGGGTGGGCGAGGCGGTGATGCGGCTGCGCGGCGGCTTCTCGTTGCTGGTGCTGACCGAGACACGGCTGTTGGCCATCCGCGATCGCTACGGCATCCGGCCGCTCTCGCTCGGCCGGCTGGGCGATGGCTGGGTGGTCTCCTCCGAGAGCTGCGCCTTCGATCTGATCGGCGCCGAACTGGTGCGCGACATCGAGCCCGGCGAGATGTTGCTCATCGATCGGGAGGGGCTGCACAGCCACCGGCTCTTCCCCGCCGGAGCGCAGCGCTTCTGTGTCTTCGAGTATATCTACTTCTCCCGCCCCGACTCGGTGATCGGCGGCGTCAACGTCTATCAGGCGCGCTACGACATCGGGGTCGAGCTGGCCCGCGAGGCCCCGGTCGAGGTCGATTTCGTCATGCCGGTGCCCGACTCCGGTGTGCCGCCGGCGATGGGCTACGCCGCCGAGAGCGGCCTTCCCTTCGAGCTGGGGTTGATCCGCAACCACTACGTCGGGCGGACCTTCATCGAGCCCAGGCAGTCGATCCGCAACTTCGGCGTCAAGCTCAAGCTCAACGCCAACCGGGCGCTGATCGAGGGCAAGCGGGTGGTGCTGGTCGACGATTCGATCGTGCGCGGCACCACCAGCCGCAAGATCGTCGAGATGGTCCGGGCGGCGGGGGCGGCGGAGGTCCATCTGCGCATCTCCAGTCCTCCGACCACCCACTCCTGCTTCTACGGTATCGACACCCCGGAGAGCAGCGAGCTGATGGCCAACCGGATGAGCGTGGAGGCGATGCGGCGGGCCATCGGCGCCGATTCCCTCGCTTTCGTCTCGATCGAGGGCCTCTACCGGGCGGTGGGTCGGCCGCGCTGCGTCCATTGCGACGCCTGTTTCACCGGCGATTATCCGGTGGAGGTGGGGCCGCGCGGCGCCCCCCAGCTCTCCCTGCTGCGCTACTTCGGCCGCAGGCGGTAGCCCCTAGCCCGCCCGGGGGTCGGCCCCGCCATCCCCTGGAGCCTCCATTGTATCGAGCCAGCGGCGCCAGCGCTCGGGCCAAGGGGCCCGCAGCTCGAGCAACCTGCCGTGTTCCGGGTGGGGCAGGCGCAGACGCCAGGCGTGCAGCGCCATCCCCCGCCCGCCGACGGCGCGGAAGCGGCGCACCATCTCCGCCGTGCCGTACTTGGCGTCGCCGGCGATCGGATGGCCGGCCTGCTGCAGCTGCACCCGCAACTGGTGGGTGCGCCCCTGCCGGGGGTAGAGGGCGAGCAGGGTGAGCGGGCAGCGGGGGTCGTCGCGGTGGGTGACCACCCGGAAGTCGGTGATCGCCTCCTTGCCGTCGCCGGCGTCGGCGACCATGCGTTCCCCGCCACGGATCACCCCCTTGCGCAGCCTGCCGCGCAGCCGCCCTTCCGCCTGTTCCACCCGCCCCATCACCCAGGCGAGGTAGCACTTCTCCGCCCGCCGGTCGCGGAAGGCCTCGGCGACCCGCCGGAGTGCGGGCAGCCGTTTGACCAGCAGCAGGCAGCCGCTGGTGTCGCGGTCGAGGCGATGGGCCAGGCGGAGCCCGTCCAGTCCGCGTGCCTGCCTGAGCATCTCCACCACGCCGGCGCGGTAGCCGGAGCCGCCATGCACCACCACGCCCGCCGGCTTGTCGATGGCCAGCAGCGCGTTGTCCTCGTAGAGCACGGGGAAGTCGACCGCCGGCGGTCGGCGCCGCCGCTCCCGTCGGTCGACGGCGTTGCGCAGCGAGGCGGGAATGAAGAGGGTGTCCCCCCCCTCCAGACGGCTCTCCGGCCGGGCACGTCGGCCGTTGATCCGGACGTTGCCCTTGCGGATCAACCGCATTACCAGCCCCCGCTCCGCCGCCGGAAAGCGGCGCATCAGCGCCCGGTCGAGCCGGCTGCCCGTCTCTTCCGGGCCGACCCGCCAATGGGCGCCTGGATCGCTGTCGTTTGCCACAAGCCCCTCTTCGTGGATAGTATTTCCTCGCTGCATGCGCAGCGCCGCCACCTACGGCGGTGGGCGCCGTGCCATCGAGCGGAGCGCGGCGATCGCCCTTGATGTCCGTGGTGTGTACCGCGGTACGCTCTGCCTCCTGATCATCCCGAGGCTGTGCGAAGCGTCGGTCGAGCCGCAAGTCGGTGCGTCGCGCCGTTGCGGCTCCCGCCTCCGTCCATTCCGCCGGGTGGGAGCGGATGCGTCAACCGTGGTCCGCTCGCGCCGGAGTGTCAAAGGCGCGGTCCCAGGTCGTCTGCGGCGGATGTGGGCGTCCCCCCGGTTTGTCGCCGCAGGCGGGCGGGGGCGGAACGCTCCCGGGGTGCGCGGGAAGCAGCAGATCAACGAACGCCATCGGCGACGATTTTCGCGCCGGCTGCGCTTGGCCTCGCCGGGTCGGGCCGATCCCCTCCGGGGGAGCGCGCGGTCGGGTGTACGGACCAGTTTGCGACCATGACCCAGATGCCGTGGGCGCCTGCGGGCGCCGCGCGGAGAGGGCCTTGCGCCCGGATTGCCGTCGCTGTCTCGTCGTCGGTGCCGGAAAGGGCACGACATGACCGTAACCACACGCATGCTGATCAACGCTGTCCATGAAGAGGAGCAGCGGGTCGCCATCATCCAGGACGACTATCTGCAGGAGCTCGACATCGAGTCGGCGCAGAAGTCGATCACCAAGAGCAACATCTATCGCGGCGTCATCACCAAGATCGAGCCCAGCCTGCAGGCCTGCTTCGTCGAGTACGGCGCGGGCAGGCAGGGCTTCCTGCCGATCGGGGAGATCCACCCCGACTACTGGAAGGAGGGGGTGGACAAAAACCAGAACCCGCGCAAGGTCAACATCCAGGATGTGATGGAGAACCGGCAGAAGGTGCTGGTGCAGGTGGTCAAGGAGGAGCGCGGCACCAAGGGGGCGGCGCTGACCACCTTCATCTCGCTTGCCGGGCGTTATCTGGTGCTCTCGCCCAACACCATGCGCGGCGGCATCTCACGCAAGCTCTCCGACGAGGAGCGGCGGGCGCTCAAGGCGATCGTCAAGCAGCTCAACGTGCCCGACGACGTCGGGCTGATCGTGCGCACCGCCGGGCGCGACCAGAAGCTGGAGGCGCTGCAGCGCGACTTCACCTACCTCACCCGGTTGTGGGACGAGATCCGCATCAAGGGCAACTCCGCGCCGGTGCCGTCGCTGATCTACATGGAGGGGGATCTGGCCACCCGGGCCATCCGCGACCACTTCACCGACGACATCTCCGAGATCTGGGTGGACAACCACGAGGTCTACACCCGCACCAAGCAGTTCGTACACGCCGTCCTTCCGGGCAAGGAGAAGCTGGTCAAGCTCTACCGCGGCAAGAAACCGCTCTTCCGCCATTTCGGCATCGAGGAGCAGTGCGAGGAGATCCATCGCCGCGAGGTGCGGCTTCCCTCCGGTGGATCGCTGGTCTTCGATCCGACCGAGGCGCTCACCGCCATCGACATCAACTCCTCGCGCTCCACCAAAGGGAAGCATATCGACGAGACGGCGCTGGCCACCAACCTCGAGGCGGCCGAGGAGATCGCCCGCCAACTGCGCATCCGTGACATCGGCGGGCTGATCGTCATCGACTTCATCGACATGGCCAGCCGCAAGCACGGCCAGCAGGTGGAGGAGGCGCTGCGCAAGGCCTGTGCGATGGACAAGGCGCGCATCCAGTTCACCCGCATCTCCCGCTTCGGTCTGATGGAGATGTCGCGTCAGCGGCTCCATCCCAGCGTGCGCGAGATGACCAGCCAGGTCTGCCCGCGCTGCAAGGGGCGCGGCTCGGTGCTGACCACTGAGTCGATGGCGCTGCATCTGCTCGTGCGGATCGAGGATTGGGCCGAGGCGGGCAAGGGACCGGAGCTGTTGGTGCAGGTGCCGTCGGAGACCGGCGAATACCTGATGAACCACAAGCGCGGCTTCATCGACCGGATCGAGGAGAACTACGAGGTGCGGATTGCGCTCCAGATCCGGCCGGACCTGGAGATCCCCCACTACCGGATCGAGCGGCTGTGGATGGAGGGGAACCAGAAGCGCAACGAGGTGCTGGAGGATACCGCCAAGGCGGCCAAGGCGCCCCGACCGGGACGGAAGCTCAAGCCGATGAAGCCGGTGGTCGGCATCCCCATGGCGCCGGAGGAGCCGGGGGAGGAGCACCGCGCCAGCCGGGAGGAGAAGCGGGAGCGCTCCTCCGGGGGGATCATCCGCCGGCTGGTGGCGGCGCTCTTCGGCAGCCGCGAGGAGAAGGAGGCGGCGCGCGATGCCGCCGAGGCGCATGTCGCGGCCGTCCGCGAGGAGGAGCAGGAGCAGACGGCGGAGAAGCCCGCCCGCAGCCGGGGACGGCGCGGAGGGCGCAATCGTCGGGGCGGGCGCTCGGGCGCGGGAGAGCCTCAGGAGCAGGCGTCGGCATCCGCCGCGCCGGTGAACGGGGCGGATCAGGGGTCGGAGTCGTCGGCGGAGGAGGAGCGCAAGCCGAAGCGGCGGCGTCGTCGCCGGCGCAGGAAGAGTGGTGACGAGGGGTCTTCTGCCGCCTCCCCCGATGCGGCAGGAGAGGGGGATGGCGCTGCGCGCGATGGCGAAGCCGGGGGGGA
>RFFX01000045.1 GCA_003696765.1 Zetaproteobacteria bacterium
ACCGTGTCGCGCAGGCCGCCGGTGGCGCGCACGATGGGGATGGCGCCGTAGCGCATGGCCATCAGCTGGCCCAGCCCGCAGGGCTCGAAGCGCGACGGCATGACGAAGAAGTCGGCGCCGGCGTAGATCCGCCGGGCCAGTGCTTCGTCGAAGCCCTGACGGAAGGCGCAGCGACCGGGATGGCGCGCGGCCAGCGCATGCAGCTGCTGCTCCAGCCGGGGATCGCCGGAGCCGAGCACCACCAGTTGCGCCCCTTCTTCCAGCCAGGCCGGTGCCGCCGCGATCAACAGATCGATCCCCTTCTGATCGGCCAGACGGGAGATGGTGGCCAGAAGGGGCGCCTCGGCCGACGGCGCCAGGCCGCACTCCTGCTGCAGCGCCGCCTTGCAGCGTCGTTTGCCGCTCGTTCGTCCTGCGGCGTAGTTGCAGGCGATGTGCGGATCGCGCGCCGGATCCCAGCATTCGGTGTCGATGCCGTTGACGATTCCGGTCAGTTTCCCGGCGAAGCGGCGCAGGAAGCCGTCGAGTCGGCAGCCATATTCGGGGGTGCAGATCTCCTCAGCGTAGCTCGGGCTGACCGTGGTCAGGTGGTCGGCGGCCAGAATGCCGGCCTTCAGACAGTTGATCTGGTGGTAAAACTCGTAGCCCTCGGGATGAAAATCGGCCACGGGCAGGCTCATGCGGGCGATCCCGTCGGCGGGAAAGATCCCCTGGTAGGCGAGGTTGTGGATGGTCAGCAGGGTGCGGGTTCGGGCCAGCTTCGGCCGATGGCGGTACTGGTGGTTGAGCAACAGTGGCACCAGCGCGCTCTGCCAGTCGTGGCAGTGAAGCAGATCGAACGGCTCCGCCGCCTCCGCCGCCCACTCCAGCGCCACCCGGCAGAGCAGGGTGAAGCGGAGCAGGTTGTCGTCGTAGGCGCCACCCGGCGGGCCGTAGATGCCGTCGCGGGCAAACAGGTCGTCCTGCTCGACCAGCAACACCTCGGTGGCGCCGATGTGGCAGCGGTGGATCGGGCAGTGGCGGTGGATGCCGTCGATCCACAACGACACGACCGTGCCGGTCGGTTGCATCGCCACCCCGGAACCCTCGATGAAGCGACGGTAGCAGGGGAGGATCACCTGCACGCGGTGGCCGCACCGGTGCAGTGCCTGCGGCAGCGCGCCGACCACGTCGGCCAGCCCGCCGGTCTTGGCCAGGGGCGCCATCTCGGATGCGACAAAAAGGATGTTGGCCACGGAGGATTGCATCGCAAAAGTCCGTCCATGGACTCTTGGTATGGAGGAAATCGAGAATCGCGGCCCTCCTGGCTGCGGATGCCGGCATCGGTTCTCCCGTGAAAACCCTGTGCCGGCGGGCTAGGCTAGGGCACCGTAGAGGCCAAATCGAATCCCGCCAGGAGCGCTGTATGGACTCCGTCACCCGCACCCCGGAATGGCAGGCGCTGGCCGAGCACCAGCGCGCCCTCGCCCGCACCCACATGCGCGAGCTCTTCGCCCGGGATCCGCAACGATTCGAGCGTTTCTCGCTGCGCCTAGATGGGATGCTGCTCGACTACTCCAAGAACATCATCACCGACGAGACGCGCGGGCTGTTGATCGCGCTGGCCGAGGCGCGCGGGCTGCACGATGGGATTGCGCGCATGTTCAATGGCGAGGCGATCAACACCACCGAGCGGCGCGCGGTGCTGCACACCGCGCTGCGCAACCGCAGCGATCGGCCGGTGCTGGTCGACGGGGAGGATGTGATGCCGGCGGTGCGCGATGTGCTGGCCCGCATGCGCCGCTTCGTCGACGCGGTCCACAGCGGCGCCTGGCGTGGCCACACCGGCAAGCGGATCACCGATGTGGTCAACATCGGCATCGGCGGCTCCGACCTCGGGCCGGTGATGGCTACCGAGGCGCTCAAGCCGTTCGCCGTCGAGGGGATCCGCTGCCACTTCGTCTCCAACGTCGACGGCACGCAGATGGTCGAGACGCTGAAAGGGTTGCGTCGGGAGACGACGCTGTTCGTCATCGTCTCCAAGACCTTCACCACCCAGGAGACGATGACCAACGCCCACACCGCGCGCAACTGGTTCCTCACCCGCGGCGGCAGCAAGAAGGCGGTGGCCAGCCATTTCGTCGCCGTCTCGACCAACGCGGAGGCGGTGGCCCGCTTCGGGATCGACCGCAACCACATGTTCGAGTTCTGGAACTGGGTCGGCGGCCGCTATTCGATGTGGAGCGCGGTCGGGCTGTCGATCGCGCTGGCCGTCGGCATGGACCACTTCGAGGAGCTGCTCGACGGCGCCTACGCCATGGACAATCACTTCCGCACCGCCCCCTTCGTGCGCAATGCCCCGGTGCTGCTCGGCCTGCTCGGTATCTGGTACCGCAACTTCTTCGGCGCGGCCACCCATGCCGTCCTCCCCTACGACCAGTACCTCCACCGCTTCCCCGCCTATCTGCAGCAGGCGGACATGGAGAGCAACGGTAAGCGGGTCACCCGCGACGGAGATGCGGTCGACTACGACACCGGTCCGGTGCTCTGGGGTGCGCCGGGGACCAACGGTCAGCACGCCTTCTACCAGTTGATCCATCAGGGCACCCAGATGGTGCCGGCCGATTTCATCGCCCCGATCGAGACGCTCAACCCGATCGGCGACCACCACGCCATCCTCCTGTCCAACTTCTTCGCCCAGACCGAGGCGCTGATGCGGGGCAAGACGGAGGCCGAGGCGCGCGCAGAGCTGGAGGCCGAGGGAAGGAGCGAGGAGGAGATCGCCGCCCTGCTGCCCCACAAGAGCTTCCCCGGCAACCGGCCGACCAACTCGATCCTGGTCGAGCGGATCGATCCCCGCACGTTGGGGATGCTGGTGGCGCTCTACGAGCACAAGATCTTCGTCCAGGGGTGGATCTGGGGGATCAACAGCTTCGACCAATGGGGGGTGGAGCTGGGCAAGCAGCTGGCGCGAACCATCCTGCCGGAGCTGACCGCGCCGGGGCCGGTCACCGGTCACGATGCCTCGACCAACGGCCTGATCAACCACTACAAGGAGCATCTGGGGCTGGGTCGGGCCCAATCGTGACCGGCGCCGATGGGATTCGCTGAAGGTTGGCGCGAACTACCGATCTGGACAGGGGCGAAGCAATGACGACTTCGCAAGAAGTCGGCATCCGCGGCCAGGACGGCCGCGCTTTTCGATCGCCGTCAAGCAAACAGTCCATGGAGGGACTTGTTGCGATTCCATCATCGGATGTGGAGATCATGCTCTCCGGGGAGCTGCTGACCACCGACGATCAGCTCAGGCTGGCTGCGGTACTCGATGCGCTGCCCATGCCGCAACGCGTCGACCCGGGGCTGAATGGGGCGTGGCGGAAGCATGTTGCGCAATGCGGCGTGGTGTGGTGGCAAAAGGAGGCATCGGCGGGCGATCGACGCGCCCCCCACGCGCATGCCCCGTCCGCCGTCCGGCCCGATGGGGGTGGTCGATGAACCTGCGCGGGGCGTGGACGCTCTTCGGCCGCGAGACGCGCCGCTTCTTCAAGGTCCGGATGCAGACCATCGTCGCCCCGGCGTTGACCGCGCTGCTCTATCTGATCGTCTTCCGCTACGCCATGGGCAGCCGCACGGTACCGGGGTTGTCGGTGGCCTATTTCGATTTCCTCGTGCCGGGGCTGGCCATGATGGCGATGATGCAGAACGCCTTCGCCAACACCTCCAGCTCACTGATCGCCGGCAAGGTGATGCACGTCCACGCCCATCTGCTGATGGCGCCGCTGAGCGCCGCCGAGGTGGTTGCCGCCTTCCTGCTCGCCGCCCTGATGCGTGCGCTGGTGGTGGCGTCGGTCTTTCTGCTGGTATTGGTCCCCTTCGTCGATCTGCCGCTGCCCCATCCCGCGCTGGCGCTCTTCTTCACCGTCTGCGCCGCGCTGACCATGGGGGGGATGGGGTTGATCGGAGGCATGTGGGCGAAGAAGTTCGACGACATGGCCACGGTGAACAACTTCGTCATCATGCCGCTCACCTTCCTCTCCGGGGTCTTCTACTCGATCGGCCAGTTGCCGGAGATGTGGCAGCGGGTCAACGGCTTCAACCCCTTCTTCTATCTGGTCGACGGCTTCCGCTACGCCCTGCTCGGAGTGGGGGAGTGCGACCCCCGGCTCGCCGCGGGTTTCGTGCTGATGGTGACGCTGCTGGTCGTCGCCGCCGACTGGTGGTTGTGGCGGGCGGGGTGGCGGATGAAGGAGTAAGGATCGATGGTGTCGCAAGAAACCATCATCGCGGCGCTGGCGTGCCGCGCAAAACGGGAGCTTGCGCATGCAAGTGACTGTTTTGCGAGGCGATCGAAGACCGCACCCTTCGATTCCAGTGAAGCCAAAAGTCCACGGACCCGTCTGGTCACCGCTGCGCCGGTACCGCGCGAGCCGGGAAGCGGCCGGTGGGGCGGAGGTGGCAATCACCGGCGGATGCGCTAGCGTTGATCTTCCGCCGTCAACCTTGGCAGAGTGCGACGGTGCGTCAAGGTACGGGTTCCGGCCGGGCCCGGCTTGTCCCACCCACAGGCGCGTGCTAGAAGCCGCCCCCCATTCTTGATCGGAGGAGATCCTATGTCAGCTGAAATCGAGGCCAAAGTCATCAAAATCGTTGGAGATCAGCTCAACGTGGACGAGAGTGAGATCAACCCCGACTCCTCGTTCGTCGACGATCTGGGCGCCGATTCCCTCGACACCGTGGAACTGGTCATGGCGTTCGAAGAGGAGTTCGATATCGAGATCCCGGACGACGACGCCGAATCGATCCAGACGGTACAGAACGCCATCGATTACATCGCCAGCAAGACGGAGTAATCCGTTTGTCCCGACGGGTCGTCATCACTGGGATCGGCCTGCTCACCCCGCTGGGGTGCGACCGTGACTCCACCTGGGAGGGGATCGTCGCCGGCCGATCGGGCATCGACCGGATCCGCCGGTTCGACGCCGAGGCCGAGGGGATGCCCTGCACCATCGCCGGTGAGGTACGCGGCTTCGATCCGACCTCCTGCATCGACCGCAAGGAGGCGCGCAAGATGGATACCTTCATCCAGTACGGCGTGGCCGCCGCCCGGATGGCGCTCGAACAGTCGGGGCTGGTCATCTCGGAGGAGAACGCCGAACGGGTGGGGGTGATCATCGGCTCCGGCATCGGCGGCCTGCCTTCGATCGAGGCGACGATGGAGGCCTACCGGAAGGGGGGGGCGCGCAGGATCTCACCCTTCTTCATTCCCAAGACCATCATCAACATGATCTCCGGATGGGTGTCGATGCTCCACGGCGCCAAGGGGCCGAACTCGGCGACGGTCACCGCCTGCGCCACCGGCACCCACGCCATCGGCGAGGCGTGGCGGATCATCGCCGGCGGAGAGGCCGACGCCATGCTCGCCGGCGGCGCCGAATCGTGTATCTGCCCCCTGGGGGTCGGCGGGTTCTGTGCGTCACGGGCACTCTCCACCCGCAACGACGACCCGCAGGGCGCCTCCCGCCCGTGGGATCGCGATCGCGACGGCTTCGTCATGGGCGAAGGGGCCGGGGTGTTGCTGCTGGAGTCGCTGGAGTCGGCACGCGCCCGGGGGGCGGAGATCATCGCCGAGGTGGCCGGCTACGGCATGTCGGGGGACGCCCACCACATCACCGCACCCGCCCCCGGCGGCGAAGGGGGCGCCCGCTGCATGGAGGCGGCACTGCGTTCGGCCGGCGTCGCCCCCGAGGAGGTGGACTACATCAACGCCCACGGCACCTCCACCCCGGCGGGGGATCTGGCCGAGACCGAGGGGATCAAGCGGGTCTTCGGCGACCATGCGCGGCGGTTGATGGTCACCTCGAACAAATCGATGATCGGCCACTTGCTCGGTGCCGCCGGCGGGGTCGAGGCGGCGCTGACCGCATTGAGCATCCACCACGCCATCGCCACGCCGACCATCAACCTGGAGCACCCCGGCGAGGGATGCGACCTCGACTACGTGGCCAACGAGGCGCGCGATGCGCGAATCGATGTGGCCGTCTCCAACTCCTTCGGCTTCGGAGGCACCAACGCCTCACTCGTGCTGAAACGGTACGCCTGAGCGCCCGCATCCCGCCGTACCACGGACGGGGCGGCGGATGCGCCGAAGCATCATCCACGATCCAATGCCCGTGATCTCCCCTGTCGAATGGTCCACCCCCCGGGCCAACGGCGACGCCTTCTCCTTCTTCGCCCGACACTACGACCACTGCGCCGCCCTGCTCGAAGACCCCTCCGGCGCGGGGCGGCAGATCGTGGTCTCGCGTGCCGGCACCAGCCTGCGGCTGGATGGGTGCGAGAAAGGATGGGCCGAGCGCTGGCGGAAGGCGCTCCACCGACCGCGGCGCGGCGGCGCGGGCATCGCCCTGCTCTTCTACCTCTCCTACGAGGCCGGCGGGCTCTTCGAGCGGCTGCCGGCGCCGAAAGCCGCCCTCGACTGGCCGCTGATCTACGCCCACGCGCCGGAGTGGTCGCTCACCTTCTCCGCCGACAGCGTGGTGGCCAGCGCACGCGATGATACCGCCGCCGCGCGGTTGCGCGCCCTGCTGACGCTGCCGCCGCGCCCCCTTCCGCCGCCGGTGCTGGCCGTCGGCAGCGTGGAGGAGTGCGGATCGGCGGCAACATACCGCGCAGCGGTAGAGCAGGTACAGCACTACATCCGCCGCGGCGACATCTTCCAGGCCAACATCGCCCGCTTCTGGCGGGCACCGCTGCAGAGGGGGGACGATCTCGCCCTCTATGGCCGGCTGCGGCGGCGCAACCCCGCCCCCTTCTGCTGCCTGCTGCGGCTCGACGCGAAGCACAGCATCATCTCCTCGTCGCCGGAGCGGCTCTTCCGCATCACGCCGGATGGCACGATCGACACCCGGCCGATCGCCGGCACCCGCCGGTTGGGCCGGGGGAAGGAGCGCGCCCGCCTGCGCCGGGAGCTGCTGCTCTCCGACAAGGAGCGGGCCGAGCATGTCATGCTGGTCGACCTGGAGCGCAACGACCTCGGCCGCATCTGTCGCCCGGGCAGTGTCGCGGTCGACGAATCGATGGTCATCGAGCGCTACGCCACGGTGCAGCACATCGTCTCCAATGTGCGCGGGCGGTTGCGCGATGGGGTCGACCTGATCGACGTGCTGGCCACCATGTTTCCCGGCGGTACCATCACCGGCTGTCCCAAGATCCGCTGCATGGAGATCATCCACGAACTCGAGCCCGGCCCGCGCGGCCCCTACACCGGCGGGGTGGGCTATGTCGCATGCGACGGCTCCGTCGACTGCAACATCCTGATCCGCACCTTCTGGCGTATGGGCGACATGCTCTGCTGGGCGGCGGGCGCCGGGATCGTCAGCGATTCGATCGCGGAGCATGAACAGCGGGAGACCGAGCACAAGGCCGCCGGCCTGCTGGCCGCGCTGCAGAACAACGGGGAGGAGTGATGCGTCGACCCATGGATCGTCGAACAAAACGCCCATGGACGGGCTTTTTGCGATCTGATCTTCCATGAAACCGGGCGGGGCCGTCGGCCAGCTGCTGCTGCTGCTGGCGGTGCTGACGCTCGATCAGGGCAGCAAATGGTGGATCGAGCAGCAGCCCGCCACTCTCCACATCGAGGTAATCCCCGGAGTATTCAATATCATCAAGGCGCACAACACCGGCGTCGCCTTCTCCATGCTGGCCGATCTGCCGGCGTCCTGGGGGCGGATGTTGATCCTCGGCGTCACCATCGGCATCGCGCTGGCTGTCGCCCTCTGGTGGTGGCACAGCAGGGGGCGGTGCGAAGGGTGGTGGCTGGTGCTGGTGCTGGCCGGGGCGATCGGCAACATCTGCGATCGCCTCCACCTGGGCTACGTGGTCGATTTCATCCAGTGGTTCGTGGTCATCGACGGCAGGGCGTACGTCTGGCCGGCGTTCAACATCGCCGATTCGGCCATCTCCATCGCCGTGGCGGGGCTGATCATCGGCGGCCTGCGCCGGGAGGGAGGATGACGAGGGCTATTTGCCGCTGAAGATGTACTTACTGACCAGGTCCTCGATGTTGATCGCCGATTCGGTCTCGTCGAACTCGTCGCCCGGCTGCAGGTACTCCTCGTCCGCCCCCTGGCTGATCCGGACGAAGCGCTCGCCGATGATCCCCTTGGTGCGGATCGAGGCGACCGCATCGGTGGTCAGCCGCACCCCCTCGTGGATCTGCAGCACCAGCCGCGCTTTGTCGGAATCGACCAGCTCGACCTTCTGCACCCGGCCGATCACCACACCGGCGAGCATCACGTCGCTCCCCTCGCGTACCCCTCCGGCATCACTGAAGGTGGCCGTCAAGGTATAGCCCCCTTCGCCAAAGCCCCCAACCTTGCCCAACTGCACGGCCAGCGCGGCGACGGCGGCGATACCGGCGAGGACGAAGAGGCCGACGATGATCTCGATGCGTCGGTATTGCGGCAACATACGCTCCCCCTAGAGAAAGAACGAGGTGATGATGTAGTCCATCACCAGGATGGAGACCGAGGTGATGACCACCGCCCGGGTGGTGGCCTGCGCCACCCCTTCGGTGGTCGGCTCGGCGCGAAAGCCCATGAAGGTGCAAACGGCGCCGAGCAGCAAGGCGAATCCGGCCGACTTGGCCCAGCCGGTGGTCAGATCGTGCATGGTCACCTTGTCCACCGTCTCGCCGATGTAGGAGCCGGCGTTGACCCCGAGCAGATCGACGCCGACCAGGTAGCCGGCGGCCAGACCGACCACATCGAAGATGGCGACCAGCAGCGGCAGGGCGATCAGCACGGCGACGATGCGCGGCAACAGGATCTGCCGCACCGGGTTGACCGCCATCATCTCCAGCGCGTCGAGCTGCTCGGTCACCCGCATGATGCCGATCTCGGCGGTGATGCTGGAGCCGGCACGGCCGGTCATCATCAGCGCGCCCAGCACCGGCCCCAGCTCACGGATGATGGAGAGCGCCACCGCCGAACCGAGCAGCGACTCGGAGCCGAACTTGGCCAGCGTGTAGTAGCCCTGCAGTGCCAGCACCATGCCGGTAAAGGCGCCGGTGATGGCGATGATCACCAGCGAGCCGACGCCGATGGCGTAGAGCTGCGCCACGAAGTTCCGCAGCCGCCATGGCGGAGCAAACAGACAGAGCAGGGTACGCAGGGTGAGCAGCGTGGCGTCGCCCACCTGCTCCACGCCGCGCAGCGTACCCCGGCCGACGGCGCCGCACCAACGCAGCAGGAGATCGATCACGCTCCATCCTCCGCCAGCAGCTCGTCGAGATAGTCGGTGTCGCTGCGCGAGAAGGGGATCGGGCCGTCCGGCCGCCCCTCGAGGAACTGACGGATGCGGGCGTCGCCGCTGTCACGGATCGCCTCGGGGGGGCCTGAGGCAATCACCCGTCCCTGCCACAGCAGCAGTACATGGTCGGCGATGGCCAGCCCCGCATGGACGTCGTGGGTCACCACCACCGAGGTCATGTGGGTGAGGCGGGTCAAACGCCGGATCAACTCGGTGATGACCCCGGCGGAGATCGGGTCGAGCCCCGAAGTCGGCTCGTCGAAGAAGACCAGCTTGGGATCCATGGCCAACGCCCGGGCGAAGGCGACCCGCTTGGCCATGCCGCCGGAGAGCTCGGAGGGGAGCAGGTGGCCGAAGCCGCGCAGCCCCACCTGCTCAAGCTTCATGGTCACGATGGTGTGGATCACCCGCGGATCGAGCCGGGTGTGCTCGCGCAGCGGAAAGGCGATGTTCTCCTCGACGGTGAGCGAGTTGAGCAGCGCCGAGTACTGGAAGACCATCCCCATCTTCATGCGTAGCCGGTAGAGCTCGCGTCGCGGGATGGCGGCGAGATCGCGCCCCTCGAAGTAGATCGCGCCGCAACTGGGCCGCTCCAGCCCGGAGAGCAGCCGCAGCAGCGTGGTCTTGCCCGAGCCCGATCCGCCCATGATCACGGTGATCGCCCGCTCGGGAATGGCGATCTCCACCTCCTCGAGCGCCGTCACCGCCCCGAACCGCTTGCACAGCGCCTCCGTGCGAAGCATCGCCCCGGTCATTCCCGATCGAATCGCAAAAAGCCCTTCCGTGGGCTTTTTGCTCGACGGGAATCGAAGAGCGCGGTCTTCGATTCCCTTACAAATCCGTCGGTTGCATACGCAACCTCTGGATTTGCGCGACCCTCCATGGTCGCGATGACGGTTTCTTGCGAAGCCGTCATCGCTCCTTTCCCCTCCCCGCCGGAGGCAAGCAGCCGCCGCTCGGCCTCCGCCAGATCCTCGGGGGTATCGACGCCGAAGGCGGAGAAGTCGCCCTTGACCACCGCGATCGGATAGCCGTGGTGGAGCACGCGCAGCTGCTCCAGCGCCTCGCTGCGCCCGGCGGCACAGTCGGTCAGGCTCGGATAGATCATCAGGAACTCCTTGCGGTAGGCGTAGAGCCCGACATGGGCCCATCGCTCCTCCGCGCCGCGCCCATCGCGAGGAAACGGAATCGGCGCACGGCTGAAGTAGAGCGCCTCGCCGCGGGCGTTGCACACCACCTTGACCACGTCGGGGCGCATCAACTCGTCGCTGGTCGCCGGCCGGGCCAGCGTGGCCATGGGCAGCCGGGGATCGTCGAGGAAGGGGCGCACCACGGCGCGCAGCGCATCGGGGTCGATCAGTGGCTCGTCGCCCTGTAGATTGACCACCACATCGCACGGCAGATCGGCCAGCGCCGCAGCCAGCCGTTCGCTGCCGCTGGTGTGACGGGAGGCGGTCATGCGCACCGCACAGCCGCAACCCCGGGCGGCCCGGGCGATGCGCGGATCGTCGGTGGCCACGATCACCTCGCCCAGAGCGGCGGATCGGGCGCGCTCGATGACATGGGCGATCATCGGCCGGCCGGCGAGCAGGGCCAGTGGCTTGCCGGGGAAGCGGCGCGATCCGTAGCGGGCGGGAATGCCGATGACGATCTTCACGCCCGTTCAGATCTCCTGTCGGCTGGCCGTGGCCGTTCCCAGCTTGCCCACCACCACGCCGGCGGCTCGGTTGGCGATGTGCGCCGCCTCCAGCGGAGTGTGGCCACGGCAGAGGGCGTCGGTGAAGGCGGCGATCACCGTGTCGCCGGCACCGGTGACGTCGTAGACATCGCGGGCGGCAGTGGGGATGTGGTGCATCCGCTCGCCGTCGAACAGAGTCATGCCCCGCTCGGAGCGGGTGATCAGCAGCCAGCGCAGCCCCAGCCGACCATGGAGCGCGCGGGCGATCGCCTCGACATGGTCGTCGTCGTTGCGCGCCTCCATCCCGGCCATCCGCGCCGCCTCGTGCAGGTTGGGGGTGAGGGCGGTGGCGTTGCGGTAGGCCTCGCTGTGCTGCGGCTTGGGGTCGATGATCGTCGGCAGATCGTCGGCGGCATCGATCAACCGGGTGAGCACCTCCGGAACCAGTACCCCCTTGGCGTAGTCGGAGAGGATCAGCGCATCGGCGCGCGGCAACCTGGCGGTGACGGTCTCGATCAGCCGGGCGCGCCGCGCAGGCTCCAGCGCACCGACCCGCTCGCGATCGAAGCGGACCACCTGCTGCTGGTGGGCGATGATGCGCGTCTTCACCGCGGTCGGATGGCCCTCCGGCCCGGTCAGCACTCCGCCGGCATCGACACCGAGCGCGGCCAGCGAACGGCGCACCCAGAGGCCCGGCTCATCGTCACCGATCACGCCGCACATGGCGCAGTCGGCCTCCAGCGCGCGCAGGTTGCGGATCACGTTGGCAGCGCCCCCCAGACGGCGATCGACCCGCTCCACCGCCACCACCGGCACGGGCGCCTCGGGAGAGATGCGCGAGACGCTGCCCCAGAGGAACTCATCGACGATGATGTCGCCGACGACGAGGATCATGCCGCCTTCTCCGGCCGGGGATCGAGGCGGCAGCGTTCGGCCAGGCGGGTGACGAAGGCGCGGGCGGTCAACCGCTCCCGGGCATAGGCGGCGAGCTTCGCCGTGCGCCGCCGCAGGTAGGCTGGGCGGAGATGGTACCCGATCAAGCCGTAGCGGCGCATGCGGGCCTCGATGGCCGCGCTCTGCCCGGCGGGAAACGAGGGAGGACGCCGCGGCATCTCCACCTTGCGCAGCAGCAGCGCCAGATCGGGGTGCCCCTCCGGATGGAGCCGCCGCTCGACCCGAAAGCCGCACTTGGCCGCCAGCGCCGTCAACGTCTCCGGGGCGAAGTTGTGGATGTGGGCGAAGTGGAACAGCCGCCCGAAGGGAGCAAAGGGGGCGGTGACATCGGGGCATTCGACGTAGAGCAGGCCGCCGTCGGCCACCAGCTCCCGGATCCGGCAAAGCGCCGCCGTCGGCGAGCGGAAGTGCTCGATGACATGGACCAGCAGCACCAGGTCGTGCTCCTCCGGCCGATCGAGTTCGAACAGATCGCAGTTGGCCACCGCCGCACGCAACACCTCGCGGCTGTAGCGGTTGAAGTCGCGGTTGGGCTCGATGCCGCCGGTACGGAAGCCGTGGTGCTGGAAGACCTTGAGCGTGCAGCCCAGCCCCGCGCCGACCTCGAACACCCGCCCCTGTGGCGGCACGAACGGCGCCAGCATGCGATGGATGCGCTGGCCGTTGCGCCAGGCGCGCATCACCCGCCGCGGGGCGGGTGTGCGCTCGCCGTGGTAGTCGCGGCGGTACTCCTCTGCATAGTATCGGGCGATGGCCTCCGCATCGGGCAGGGGCAGATGGGAGATCAGGCCGCAGCGGATGCAGATGCCGGTATCCAGGGGCATGCCGCGCCGATCCCGCCGGGCGATGCGCCGCCAGGAATCACCGCCGCAGAGGTCGCAGATACTCTCGATGTTCCGCCCCATCGCCCCGATGCTAGGAACTCCGCCTCCCGCATGCACGCAAGCGGCAGGCGTTCGGGAGAGGACGGTCGCCGGCGCAACACAGCTCCGGCAGCCGCGGCCAGGACGGCCGCGCAACACCGGAGGTTGCCCATGCAACCGACGGTGGTTCAAACAACAAGTCCATGGACGGAGTTGTTGCGATGGAATCAAACATGGCATCGATCTGGTCACGGTTGCGTCATGGCATGGAGCGGAGCCGCGAGGGGCTGCGCGCGCTGCTCCCCGTCGGGGGAAGGGAGCAGTGGAGCGCCGCGCAGTGGGAGGCGGCGGAGGAGGCCTTCATCCTGGCCGACTGCGGGGTCGAGACGGCGCTGCGGCTGGTCTCGGAGGCGCGCAAACGGAAGTTCCAGCCGCCGTTGGAGGCGCTGCGCAGCGTGATGGAAGAGATGCTGGTGCCCCCGGTTGCGCCGCCATTCGACCGCAAGCCGTTCGTCCTGCTGGTCGTCGGCGTCAACGGCACCGGCAAAACCACCACCATCGGGAAGCTTGCCGCCATGTGGGGCGCGGAAGGGAAGCGGGTGGTGGTCGGCGCCGCCGATACCTTCCGCGCGGCGGCGATCGATCAGCTGGCCGTCTGGGTGGAGCGAAGCGGCGCCGAGATCGTGCGCCAGAGCCACGGCGCCGACCCCGCGGCGGTGGCCTTCGACACCATCCGCCGCGGTGTGGCCGGCGGCTTCGATGTGGTGATCGTCGACACCGCCGGTCGGGTGCAGACCGACAAGGGGTTGATGGAGGAGCTGGCCAAGGTGCGACGGGTGATGGGCAAGGCGCTGCCCGGGGCACCCCACGCCGTCTGGCAGGTGGTCGACGGCGGCACCGGACAGAACGCGGTGGCGCAAGTGGAACGCTTCCGCGCCACCGCGGGAACCACCGGGCTGATCGTCACCAAGCTCGACGGCACGGCCAAGGGGGGGGTGGTGCTGCAGCTGTGCGACCGCTTCCGCCTGCCGGTGCAGTATCTCGGCGTCGGCGAATCGCTCGAGGATCTGATGCCGTTCGACGGCAGCCGCTTCACGGCCAGTCTGCTGCCGGAGGTCGACCGGGAGGAGCCCCACCAGCCCCGGGCCTGAGCCGGGTGGTCGGCTCCATCGCCGCTGTCGATCCGCGGAAGGCGGTGGGAGGCCGCGGCGAACACCGCAGTGCTGCGTTCCGAGCCTCCGATCCGCCGCCGGGCAGACGATCCGGGAGGAACCTGTTGCGACGGGATCGATTGACCCGTCGCG
>RFFX01000046.1 GCA_003696765.1 Zetaproteobacteria bacterium
CGGTAGGCCCGGGCCAGCGCCGGCAGCGCCTCGGCCACCAGCGGAACGGCGGCGAGGTTCTCCACCCGGGCCAGGTGGTCGTCGATGTAGCGGTTGATCATGCCCGCCTTCTCCTCGGCCAGCGTCTCCAGCGCCAGCAGTGTCTGCTGCCGGGTCAGCTCGTGCACCGTGTGCATCACCACTACGCCGACGATCAGCACCGTCGGCACCGCGATGACGGTGACCAAGAGCATGAACTCGCCGAACAGCGTGCGCCGCGCCTGTGTGGTCACCGCCTGCCCATTTCTCCTTCAGCGGCCGGCGGCGCCGACCAGCGCCCGCCCCAGGCGCGCTGGAGCGCGGCGAGCAGCGAATCGGCTGCACTGCGCGGGGCCAGCGCCGGCCAGGGGTCGGGCCGCACCGCATTGCTGCTCGACCAGAGGATCTCGAAGCGGTGGGCGCTGGTCAGGCGGCCGATGCGCACCCGCCGCCAGGCGTGGCCGGTGGCGTGGTCGATGGCCACCACCCCCTCCGGCGCCATCATGCTCTGATGACGGACGCTCTCACGCACGATCTGCGGATCGATGCTGCGCGCCGCGGCGACCGCCTGCGCCCACAAATGGACGCCGACCCAGGCCGCCTCCATCGGATCGCTGACCCGGCGCCCGGCGCCGTAGCGGGCGCGGAAGGCGGCCACAAAAGTGCGGTTGGCCGGCGAATCGATGCTCTCGAAGTAGTTCCACGCCGCGTAGTGGCCGACGGCGTCCTCCCCGTCGGGCAGGGAGGCGAGCGTCGCCTCGCCGACGCTGAAGGAGAGCACCGGGGTGCGCGTTGCAGTGATGCCCGCCTGGTGCAGGGCGTGGAAGAAGGCGGCGTTGGAGTCGCCGTTGATGGTGTTGACCACCACCGATGGTGCAAGCCGCTGGATCTCGGCCACCGCCTGGGCCACATCGCGGCTGCCCAGCGGCAGGTAGCGCTCGCCGACCACCTCGGCACCGAGCGCCAGCGCCTGACGGTGGATCAGCCAGCCGGCCACGCGCGGGAAGACATAGTCGGAGCCGATCAGGTAGAGCCGCGGGCCGAAGCGGTCGATCGCCCAGCTCACCGCCGGGATGATCTGCTGGTTGGGGGCGGCGCCGAGGTAGATGATGTCGGGCGAGGCCTCCAGCCCCTCGTACTGCACCGGGTAGAAGAGCAGCGCGTGGTGGCGCTCGACCACCGGCTTGACCTGCTTGCGGCTGGCCGAGGTCCAGCAGCCGAAGATGGCCGCGACATGCTCCTCGCTGATCAGCCGCTCCGCCTCGCGGGCGAAGGTGGGGCCGTCCGATCCGCCGTCGGCCACCACCGCCTCGACCTTGCGGCCGAGCAGGCCGCCGTGGGCGTTGATCTCGTCGATGGCCAGCAGGGTGGCGTCGACCACCGGCTTCTCGCTGACCGCCATGGTGCCGGTGAGCGAATGGAGCACGCCGACCCGGATCGGCGGCTGCTCCGCCTCCGGCCAGAGCGCGTAGGCGAGCAACAGCGCCGCTGCCGCCATCGGGGTCCAGATGATCCAACGCTGCATCGTGACAAAACACTAGCGTTGCCCCTATGGTGCGGCAATCTATTTGCATCGCAACACGCCCGTCCGTGGGCGTGTTGCTTGACGGGGGGCGAAGAGCGCGGTCTCCGCCCCCCTTGCAAAACCGTCGCTTGCATAGCGCAAGCTCCGGTTTTGCGCGGCCGTCCTGGCCGCGGCTTGCCGGCTTCATGTGCGGCTTGCCGGCTTCATGTGGGGCCGGCAAGCGATTCGCATCGCAACACGCTCGTCCGTGGGCGTGTTGCCCGGATGGGGGAGGCGATGACGGGAGGCAACATGGAGACCACCGACTACGACCTGTTCAACGGCGATGCCGACGGCATCTGCGCGCTGCATCAACTGCGCCTGGCCCGGCCGCGCGCGGCAATGCTGATCACCGGCGTCAAGCGGGAGATCGGGCTGCTCGCCCGCCTGCCGCGGGGGGCCGGTGCCCGCATCACCGTGCTCGATGTCTCGCTGGAGAAGAACCGCGCCGATCTGCTGCGGCTGCTCGACGATGGGGCGACGATCGACTACTTCGACCACCACCACGCCGGCGCCATCCCCGACCATCCGCGGCTGAACGCACGCATCGACACCGATGCCGCGCGCTGCACCAGCCTGATCGTCGACGAGGAGCTGGGCGGCGCCCATCGGCTGTGGGCGGCGGTCGGCGCCGTCGGCGACAACCTGATCGAGCCGGCCCGCCGGTGCCTGGGTGATCTGCCCGAGGAGGAGTGCGCGCGGCTGCAGCAACTCGGCACGTTGCTCAACTACAACGGCTACGGCGTCACCCTCGACGACCTCCACTTCCACCCCGCCGAGCTCTACCGCGCCATCCACCCCTTCGCCGATCCGCGCGCCTTCATCGCCGAGCACCCCGCCTACGCCACGCTGGAGGCGGGCTACCGCGACGACATGGCGCGGATCGAGGCGGTCGAGATGGAGCAGGTCGGGCCGCGTGCCTGTCTGCTGCGGCTGCCCGACGCCGGCTGGAGCCGCCGCGCCTCAGGAGTCTACGGCAACCTGCTCGCCCGGCGCCACCCCGAGCGGGCCCACGCGCTGGCCACCCGCCTGCCGCAGGGGGGCTGGCGCATCAGCGTGCGCGCGCCGCTGAGCGACCGGCAGGGGGCCGAGCGGCTCTGCATGGCCTTTCCCACCGGCGGCGGCCGGGCGGCGGCGGCGGGCATCAACGCGCTGCCGGACGGGGAGCTGGAGCGCTTCATCGCCGCCTTCCGCGACCACTGGCGCTAGCGCCGCGGAGCGCGCCGATCCCTTCGTGGTTGGCGCTCTCCTCGGGGTGACCGCCCGCCCGGGTACGGCGAAGCAGCGGGCGATCGCGGCGTAGCCGTACCCGCAGCCGGCGATGCGCTCATGGGGCACCGCCTTTCGTGGCCACATCCTCCCGTACGACCCTGCGTCCGATGCGGAACCGTTTGATGAAGCGGCGGAACTCCACATACCACCCCCATTCCTCGAGCAGTTGCGGCCCATAGAGCGCCTGTTCCTGCGGCGACCACTTCTCCTCGACGCGCCGATGGCGGTGGCGGCAGGCCCTGGGCTCGGGATCGGCGCGAAAGGTGACGCGCGAGAAGTGGTGGTGCAGCGCCCACGGCACGATGAAGGGGGGGCGGATGTCCCCCCTCTCCACCGCCCGCCGAGTCACCCGGGCGAAAAGATCGAAGTCGGCCGCCTCCATCTCGACGTCCCACCAGCCATCCAGCTTCTCCCACATCCGCCGGGTGGTGACCACCGCCGAGCCGCAGATGCCCATATGGACCCGGGGATACCACCGCCGTCGCTCCTCTTCGGCCCAGGCGAAGAACCCTCCATCCTTGTAGAGCGCATCCATCATCCGCTCGGCGGAGGCGGCGTCGTGACGGAGGTAGCGCCGCCCCTTGCGCAGCCACTTCCATCGCTGGTTGAAGGCGCGGCGACGGTAGGGATCCTCGACCGACTCCCAACTCCCCAGTGAGGCGACCTCCAGCCCGTGGATGCGCATCGCATCGCATACGTGGCGATCCCAGTCGGGGGCGAGGACGATGTCGTTGTTGAGAAAGGCGAGGTACTCCCCGCCCGCCCGCTCCATGCCCATGTTCTGCGATTCGGGGTAGCAGTGGTTCTCCTCGTTGCGGACGATCTGCGCGCCGTGTTGCGCGAAGAGCTCGGTGGAGCCGTCCGTGGAGTGGTTGTCGACCACGATCAGCTCGTAGGGGTGGTGGGTGTGGCGCTCCAGGTATTTGAGAAAGAGCCGGTTGAACTCGATCTGGTTGTGTACCGCGGTGATGATGCTGATCATGGTCATCTTCTGTGGTTCGGCGACGGCTCCTCTCCATGGAGGTCGCTCGAGGGCATAGGTCCGATGGTCCCCCGCATCCGTGATCGAATCGCAATGAGTCCGTCCGTGGACTTCTTGCTCGACGGGGATCGAAGAGCGCGCGCCTCGACCCCCTTACAAATCCATCGCTTGCATGCGCAGGCTCTTGCTTTGTGCGGTACGCCAACGCCGCGATGATGGATGCTTGCGAAGCCATCATCCGTGCGTGCGCCCCTCCGAGGCCGCAATGCCGGCTGCCCCGTCAGTGGAGCTCCTTGCGCAGCGTCAGGGTCATGGCGCTCCCCCCTCCACACCGGTCGGCCAGCCATTTCCACGGCGCGAAGAGCTTGCGATAGATCGTACGCACGGGGCGATGGTCGAATGCCCCGAGAAGCCGGGGGTGGCGCTCCCCGAGCCAGTAGCGGGTACTTTCGACCACGTCAACCTCCTTGTGCGACCAGATGCGCAGCTCCTCGATCGAGAAGCCGCACCGCTGCGCCAGCAGCCGGATCGATGCGGGCGTGTAGAACAGGAGGTGGCGCGGCACCTCAAGCGGGAACCAGTAGCGTCGGAAGAGATGGAAGCTCCACGACGCGATGTTGGGCACTGTGATCTCCACCCGTCCCTCGTCGTGGAGGAGCCGTCGCACGGCGCCGAGCGCCTGCACCGGGTCGGCGATATGTTCGAGCACGTCGCTCAACCGGATCCAGGCATAGCGCTCCGGCGGAAGCTCGACCGTCTCCAGCGTTCCTTCGTGGATCTCGAGGCCGACGCTTCGTCCGGCCGCCACCGCCCGCGCGTCGGGCTCCAACCCCTCGGTCCGCCAGCCGAGCTCCCGCATCAGCAACAGGTATGCTCCGCTGCCGCATCCGACATCGAGCAGCCGTCCTCCGGCGACGAAGGGGGGAGCGGCGATGCCCGGCGGGAGGAGCCGCACACTCAGACGCGCCCACCACGGAGCATCGGGCACGGGATAGCCCCGCCGCCGCAACAGGGCGTGGAGCCGCGCCCGTCGATGCGGCGGTTGAAGTCGGAGTGCGGGTGGGGCGTAGGCGTAGTAGTCGTCGGGATAGGCCGCAGCCAGTGTTGCGGCGTCCGGTCGTGGATCGAGGAATCCCACCGAGCAGCGGCGGCAGCGGACGATCCGCCACTCCCTTGCCCCGCCGCACGCAAAATCGCGTGTGCGCACGAGCAATCGTCGCTCGTGGCCGTCGCAGACCGGGCAGCGGTGGACGTTCACCGTACCCATGAGGAGAGATCCATCGCCGCGACGATCTCCGCCAGCCCGGCGCGCCAGGGAGGGATCACGTCGTCGATGGTTCGGCGGAACTTGCTGCAGTCGAGCACCGACCAGGAGGGGCGGCGGGCGGGGGTGGGATATTCCGCCGAAGAGATCGGCTGCAGCCGGGCGAGCGGGGGGGCACCCTGCGCGCGAGCGGCCTCGAACAGGGCGCAGGCCAGGCCGAACCAGCTGGTCGGCTCCGGTTGGCAGAAGTGGTAGGTGCCCCAATCCGCCCCTCGTCGGTCGATCATGCGCAGCAGTGCCCGGGCCAGCGCCTCCGTCGTTGTGGGGGCACCCGTCTGGTCGTCCACCACCGACAGATGCTCGCGCTCCATCCCCAGCCGCAGGATGGTGGTGGCGAAGTTGCGTCCATAGCCCGAGATGAGCCAACTGGTGCGCACGATGTAGTGGCGCTCCAGAATGGCGCGCACCGCCTCCTCCCCGGCCAGCTTGCTGGCGCCGTAGGTGTTGAGCGGTGCGGGCGGGTCCTCCTCCCGCCAGGGGCGGTCGGCCGAGCCGTCGAAGACGTAGTCGGTGGAGATGTGGATCAGCACGGCGCCGTGATCGGCACAGGCGGCGGCCAGGTTGGCCGCTCCATCGCGGTTGACCGCGAAGGCACGCTCCGCCTCGGCCTCCGCCCGGTCGACGTCGGTCCAGGCGGCGGCGTTGATCACCACATCCGGGGTGAACGCGGCCATGGCCCGATCCACCGCCGCCCGGTCGGTGATATCGAGCGCATCCCGCCCCAGCGCTTGCAGCTGGTGGGCTGCCCCCTGCCGGACGAGCGCCCGTCCCAGTTGGCCGCCGGCACCGGTGATCAGCAGCCGCATGCCGCCCTACGGCTCCAGGTCGAGCTGTCGCAGCGTCGGCAGGGCCCGATCCTTGTCCGACAGCACCGGATCGTCGATCGGCCAGTCGATGGCCAGGGTCGGGTCGTTCCACACCACCCCCGCATCCAGCTCCGGATGGTAGAACTCCGTGCATTTGTACTGGAAATCGGCATGGGCCGAGAGTACGCAGAAACCGTGGGCGTAACCCGGAGGGATCCAGAGCTGGCGGTGGTTTTCTTCCGACAGCTCCACTCCGATCCACCGGCCGAAGGTGGGGGAGCGGCGATCGATATCGGCCACGACGTCGTAGACCCTCCCCACACCGGCCAAGACCAGCTTTCCTTGCGGTCTGACGCGCTGGAAATGGAGACCGCGCAACACCCCCCGTTCCGAACGGGAGTAGTTGTCCTGGACGAACCGGCGCCCCGCGCCGGGTATGCCTGCCTCGCGGTAACGCCGCTCATGGAATACTTCGAGGAAGCAGCCGCGTCGGTCGCTGAAGACCCGCGGTTCGATGATCAGCACCCCGGGCAGCTCCGTTTCGATGATGTTCATGCGGGATCGGATCGCATCACCTCCGTTCAAGGACGTGTGGTTTCGGAGTCGCAGAGCGCGGCCTTCGACCTCCTTACGAGGCCGTCGCCCGCATGCGCAGGCTCCGGTGTTGCACGGCCCTCCATGGCCGTGGATGGCGGCTTCTTGCGAAGCAGAATCAGGAGCAGCGCTCCCATTCGAAGCGCGTGATGTTGCGCTCGGAGCTGCGGAAGGAGATGCCGATGAGCCGGCAGGGGCAGCCGGCGTACTTCTGATGGTATCCGCGCGC
>RFFX01000047.1 GCA_003696765.1 Zetaproteobacteria bacterium
CAGCGACCTCTACCTCTCCTCCCTGATCGAGCTGGGGTTGGTGCTCTTCCTGATCACCTTCCTCGTGCTGGCCGTCGCCCAATGGTGGCTGCAGCGGGGTGCGATGGCACAGGGGCGGCAGGAATGACGGCTTCGCATGAAGCCGTCATCCGCGGCCAGGAGGACCGCGCAAATCCGGAGGTTGCTCATGCAACCGACGGATTTGTAAGGGGATCGAAGAGCACGTCCATCGATTCCCGGCAAGCAACACGTCCACGGACGGAGGTGTTGCGATTCGATCGAGAATGACCCGGCGCATCTGGATCAACCGCATCGTGCTGCTGCTCTCGTCCATGGCGGCGCTCTTCGGCCTGGGCATGCTCTGCTGGATCCTCGGGGACGTGGCGCTGCGCGGGTGGACCAGCATCAACTGGGACTTCTTCACCAAACTGCCGGCTCCGCCCGGCTCGGACGAAGCCGGCGGCGTGGGCAACGCCATCGTCGGCACCCTGGCGATGACCGCCGCCGCCACCCTGATCGCGGTGCCGTTCGGCATCTGCGCCGGCACCTATCTGGCCGAGTTCAGCCGCGGCAACCGGTTCGGTGCGGCGGCACGCTTCATCGCCGACATCCTGGTCTCCGCGCCGTCGATCGTGATCGGCGTCTTCGTCTACATCATCATCGTCCGCCCGGCGGGTCACTTCTCCGGCTGGGCGGGTGCGGTGGCGCTTGCCATCATCATGCTGCCGGTGGTGGTGCGCACCAGCGAGGAAATGTTGCGGCTGGTGCCGACCGAGATGCGGGAGGCGGCGCTGGCCCTGGGCGCCCCCTACTGGCAGATGCTGCTGCGCGTGGTCTATCGCGCGGCCAAGACCGGCATGATCACCGGCATCATGCTGGCGGTGGCCCGGGTGGCCGGCGAGACCGCACCGCTGCTCTTCACCAGCCTCAACAGCCCCTACTGGATGGAGAGCATGGACGAGCCGCTGGCCAACCTGACCATCTCCATGTTCAACTATGCCATGAGCCCCTACGAGAACTGGCAGCGAACCGCCTGGGGGATCGCCCTGCTCATCACCATGTCGGTGCTGGCGGTGACCATCGCCACCCGCCTGTTGCTACGACAGAGGAGGGGCAGGCGGGCATGACACCGGCGGCAGGCCTCCACGCCGCAATGCGGCACCCATCCGCCGCCAGGCAGTCCATGGACGGACCCCCGATCATCGGATCATGAACAGAAACGGTGCGGAAGAATCGCGCGCGATCGACGGCGACGCGGTCAAGATCTCGGTGCGCAACCTCGACTTCTTCTACGGCGACAAACAGGTGCTGTTCGGCAACACGCTGGAGATCGCCGAAGGCAAGGTGACCGCCTTCATCGGCCCCTCCGGCTGCGGCAAATCGACCCACATCCGAACCTACAACCGGATGTTCGACCTCTACAAAGGCCACCGCGCGCAAGGCGAGATCCTCATGGACGGGCGCAACATCCTCGACCCCAAGGAGCCGTTGCTGCGGCTGCGTCACCACGTCGGGATGATCTTCCAGAAGCCCACCCCCTTTCCGATGAGCATCTTCAACAACATCGCCTACGGCATCCGGCTGCACGAGAAGATCGGCAAGCGGGAGCTGGCCGAGCGGGTGGAGAAGGCGCTCACCGACGCCGCCTTGTGGGACGAGGTGAAGGACCATTTGGACAGCCCGGGCACCTCCCTCTCCGGCGGGCAACAACAGCGGCTCTGCATCGCCCGCGCGCTGGCGGTGAAGCCGCAGGTGCTGTTGATGGACGAGCCCTGCTCGGCGCTCGATCCGGTGGCCACCGCCAAGATCGAGGAGTTGATCCACGAACTGAGGGGGAAGTACACCATCGTCATCGTCACCCACAACATGCAACAGGCCGCCCGCGTCTCCGACTACACCGCCTTCTTCTACCTGGGCAGGCTGGTGGAGTTCAATCGCACCGATATCATCTTTTCGGAACCGGCCAGGCGGGAGACCGAGGACTACGTCGCCGGCCGCTTCGGCTGACGACCAAACCGGGACGCACCACCGCGACCAGGACGGTCGCGCAATTCCGGAGGTTCCCCTTGTAACCGACGGAGTTGTCAGGCGATCGAAGAGCGCGCCCTTCGACCGCCGTCCGGGCAGCACCTCCATGGAGGGAGGCGCCGCCCAATGCGACACCATGAACCGTCACACCTTCAGCGCCTTCGACGACGACCTGCGCGACATCCACGACGACATCCTGACGATGATGAAGCTGGCCCGGCGCAACAGCAAACGGGCGATCAACGCCCTGCTCAACGGGCAGAAGGAGAAGGCACGACGGGTGATCGACGCCGACGAGGTGGTCGACGCCCTCGAGCTGCAGATCGACCGGAAGGCGCGGATGATCATCGTCCACCACCAGCCCGTGGCCAGCGATCTACGCACGGTCTTCACTACCATGAAGATCACCACCGAACTGGAGCGGATCAGCGACCTGGCCACCTGCATCGCCCGGATGGCCCTGGAGGAGGAGCCCGATCCGGTCACCGACGAGCTGATGATCATGAAGCCGCTGCTCTTCAACATGTTCCGTCTCGCGCTGCAGGCGTTCAAGGCGTCGGACGCCGCCATCGCCGCCCAGCTGATCGCCTACGACCGCCACCTCAATGAGAGCTGCCACGCCATCGACCGGGTGCTGCACTCGATGATGGTGGAAGATCCGGCGCGGACCGAACGTTGCATCGCCGTCGCCAACGTGGCCAAGCGGATCGAACGGATCGGCGACCATCTGAAGAACATCGGTCAGATGATCGTCTACCAGGTCAGCGGGCGGGAGGCGCGCCACGTCGATCCCAAGATGCTGGAGGCGCTGCTGTGCGGCGACGACGAGGACGAGGAGGGGTGATCCCGCCCGACTCCCGGCCCCGGCGGGACGATGCCACGCCGCTGCTGGCGGCGGCGATCGACATCGGCTCCAACGCCATGCGGCTGCGCATCGCCTCGGTGGGGGAGGACGGCCACATCAAGCCACTCTTCGCCCACCGTGAGGCGGTCCGCCTCGGGGCCGACGCCTTCTCCTCCGGAGTGTTGCGCGACGAGACCATCGCCCGGACCGAGGAGGCATTCGACCGCTTCCGCGCCATCCTGAATCGCTATCCGATCGAGCGGCTGCGGGCCACCGGCACCAGCGCGCTGCGCGAGGCGGCCAACGGTGACCGGCTGATCGCCCGCATCCGGAAGCGGTTCGGCATCACCATCGAGGTGATCCCGGGGGAAGAGGAGGGACGCCTGATCCATCAGGCGATCTACCAGCGGTTGCCCGACCTGCGCAAACAGCGGGTGCTCCTGATCGATGTCGGCGGCGGCAGTGTCGAGATCACCCTCTGCGTGCGCGGCACCATCGTGGCGCTGGAGAGCTTCCGCATGGGGACGGTGCGGTTGCTCAACCTCTTCCACGCCGCCGACGACCCCGACGCCTTCCACCATCTGCTGCACGAGTATATCGCCGCCATGCGCGCCAAGGTGCGGCAGGAGATCGCCGGCCGCAGGATCGACTGCTGCGTCGGCACCGGCGGTAATCTCGAAACCATGGCCGATCTGGCCGTCTCCCTCCTGGAACGCGACCGTAACAACCGGCTCGACTACGCCGCCCTCGACCAGTTGGGCGAACGGCTGGAGGCACTCTCCTGCGCCGAACGGATCGAACGGCTTGGGCTGCGGCCGGATCGTGCCGACGTGATCGTGCCGGCGGTACTGGTGGTCAAGTCGGTGATGGAGCTGGTCGGCGACGTCCCGCTCCTGGTGCCCGGAGTCGGCCTGGCCGAAGGGGTGCTGGTCGATCTGCTCGCCCCCCATCTGGCCGATGTCACCACCATGAAACGGCAGGCAATCGCCTGGGCGAAGAGCATGGCGCGCAGGTTCCATGCCGATTCCGGACAGGCGCGGCGCGTGCGGCGAGCGGCGCGCGCCTTCTTCGACCAGCTCCGGCCGCTGCACCGGCTGAAGAAGCGCGATCGTCTGCTGCTGCAGGTGGCGGCCATCTGTCACGAGATCGGCATGGCGGTGCGCAGCGACGGCCATCAGCGCCACGCCGCCTATCTGATCGAGGCATCACCGATGGTCGGCCTCACCGGGGAGGAGCGGCGACTGCTCGCCCGGGTGGTGCGCGGCCAACGCAAGGCCTTCCCCGACCGCTCCGCGCTGGCCGGCGACTTCTCCGAACGCGATGGTGACCGGATCCGGAAGCTGGCGCTGCTGTTGCGGCTGGCCATCGCCGTCAACAAGGAGCGGCGCGACGCCGTGGAGCGGATCGTCTGCGCGATGGACGATCGCGGCATCCACGTGGAGCTGGCCGGCGAGGGGGACATGCAGCTGGAGGCATGGAGCCTCAACAAGCTCTCCCCTCTCTGCAGGGAGGTGTTCGGCCTGCCCATCGCCGCGATCCGGCTGCTCCACTGACCGCATCCGATCCCCTGCCGACCGCCGGCCCGGGGGCCGACGCCAGCAGTGGCACGGCGCCGTCGGAGCGGCTCCGCTCCCGAATCGGCGCGCTGCTGCACCGGGCGGGCCTGCCTGCCGCGCCGCTGGAGCTCACCCCCGCCCAAGGCGGCGCCAACAACCGCACCTTCCACATCCGTGCCGCGGGGATGCGCCTCTTCGCCAAGTGCTACTTCCGCCACCCCTCCGACCCACGCGACCGCCTCGGGGCGGAGCTGCGCTTCCTCACCTTCGCCCGTGCGGAGGGCATCTGCAACGTCCCCGAGCCGGTGGCCGCCGACCCCGACCAGGGGATCGCCCTCTTCCGGCAGATCGAAGGGCGACGGCTCCGACCGGAAGAGATCGGCGCCGACCACGTGCGGGCGGCGGCCGTCTTCGTCGACCGGCTCAACCGGGCGCGGGAGGCGGGCGGCGACCTGCCACGGGCATCGGACGCCTTCTTTCGCATCGCGGAGCAATGCACCCATCTGGAGGGGCGCATCGAAACCCTTCGATGGGAGACGGCGCGCCGAGACGGACCGCTGCAGCGGGAGGCCGCGGAACTGGTCGGGCGCATCGCAACGGCCTGGCACCGGATTCGAGGCGAGATCGTCCGGATAGTGGATCCGGCTGCGGAACTGCCGACCACGCAGCGCTGCATCTCCCCCTCCGACTTCGGCTTCCACAATGCGCTGCTGACCGATGGGGGGGAGCTCTGCTTCCTCGACTTCGAATACGCCGGCTGGGACGACCCGGCCAAGCTCTGCTGCGACTTCTTCTGCCAACCCGACCTGCCGGTGCCGCTGCGCTACAGCGGCCTCTTCATCGAAGAGGCGCTAAAGTCCTTCGCGCCAGCGGCCGATATGCTCGCCATGCGCGCTGCGGCGCTGTTTCCCCTCTTCTCCCTGAAATGGTGCTGTATCATGCTCAACCCCTTCCTCCCCGGCGGGGCGCGGCGGCGGCGCTTCGCCGACGGCGGGGCGGAGTCGGAACGGCGGCTGCGCCGTCAGCTCGACCGGGCGGCGGAGGCACTCGACCGGATGGAGGATGGACGCCTTGGCCTACGTTGACTTCATGTCCGCCCTGCATAAGCGCACCAGGCGGGACTACCTCGCCCGGGTCACCGACCCCGACTTCCCCAAGGCGAAGGCGGCGCGGCTGGCCAAACAGTGGGGCTACGACTACTGGGACGGGGACCGCCGCATCTGCTACGGCGGCTACCGCTACATTCCTGGGCGGTGGACCCCCGTCGCCCGGGCGATGATCGACCATTACAGCCTGCGGGATGGGGATCGGGTGCTCGATGTCGGCTGCGGCAAAGGCTTCCTGCTCTACGAGATCCAGCGGCTGCTCCCCGGAATACGGATCGCCGGCATCGACATCTCCTCCTACGCCATCGAGCACGCCAAGGCCGAAGTCCGCCCCTTCCTCCAGGTAGCCCACGCCGGCAGCCTCCCCTTCGCTGACCGGAGCTTCGATCTGGTCTACTCCATCAACACGCTGCACAACCTCCACAACTACGATCTCGACCGGGCGCTGCGCGAACTGGAACGGGTGGGGAAGCGGAAGTACCTTTGCGTCGAGTCCTATCGAACCGAGGAGGAGAAGGCCAACCTCCTCTACTGGCAGGTGACATGCGAGGCGTTCTGCACGCCCGAGGAGTGGGAATGGTGGTTCCGACAGAGCGGCTACAGCGGCGATTACTCCTTCATCTTCTTCGAATAGCGGTCCGGGCGCGGTGAACCGCCTCCACCGGACCATGCGCGCCGCCATCCTGACCCGGATCGGCGCACCACTGACCATCGCCGAGGTGGAGCTGCCCGGGCGACTCGCGGCGGGGCAGGTGCTCGTACGCGTACACTACAGCGGGATCTGCGGCTCACAGATCGGGGAGATCCACGGCGTCAAGGGGGAAGACCGATACCTCCCCCACCTGCTCGGCCACGAAGGCTCGGGCGAGGTGGTCGCCACAGGTCCCGGCGTGCGCCACGTCCGGCCCGGAGCGAAGGTGGTGCTCCACTGGCGCAAGGGGGCGGGCATCGAGGCGGATCCCCCCGCCTACCGGTGGAACGGCGCGCGGCTCAACGCCGGCTGGGTCACCACCTTCAACGAATACGCCATCGTCTCCGAAAACCGGCTCACCCCCATCCCAGACGGAACCGACATGAAAACCGCCGCGCTGTTCGGCTGCGCGGTCACCACCGGCTTCGGTGTGATCGAACACGACGCAGAGCTGCGGATCGGCGAATCGGTGGTGGTCTTCGGCGCCGGCGGCGTCGGACTCAACATCGTACAGGCGGCGGCCCTTCGCTCGGCCTGGCCGATCATCGCGGTCGACCGCTACGCCGACCGGCTGGCCCTGGCCGCGCGCCTCGGCGCCACCCATACCATCGACAACAGCAAGGAGGATGCCTGCGCCGCCATCCGGGAGATCGCGGGCGCAAAGGGGGTGGATCTCTTCGTCGACAACACCGGCCAACCCGCGGTCATCGAGGCCGGCTACCGCCTCACCCAACCTCGCGGGCGGGTGGTGCTGGTCGGCGTCCCGAAGCAGGGGGAGGAGATCCACATCCACTCGCTCCCGCTCCACTTCGGCAAACGGATCACCGGCTCCCACGGCGGGGGGGCGCAGCCGGAGCTGGACATCCCCCGCTACATGAGACTCGTTCGGGCCAGAGGGCTCCGGCTGGAGGAGCTGATCACGCAGGTGGTGCCGCTGGAAGAGATCAACCAAGCGATCACCGACCTGCAGCGGGGGGCCATCGCCGGGCGCTGCCTGATCGAGATGGAACGATGACGGCTTCGCAAGAAGCCGGCATCCGTGACCAGGAGGGTCGCGCAAATCCGAAGCTTGCGGATGCAAGCGGAGGATTTGTAAGGCGATCGAAGACCGCGCTCTTCGATCGCCGTCAAGCAAAAAGTCCATGGACGGACTTTTTGCGGTGGGATCAATGACGGCTTCGCAAGAAGCCGGCATCCGCGACCAGGAAGCTCGCGCAAATCCGGAGTTTGCGCATATCGACCGGCTGGAGAACAACTCCTTCGAGACGGTCACCCCGCGTGATGACGGCATCCAGCTCGGGCCGATGAGCAAGGTGATCGACTCCGACGTCGAGCCGCCGATCAACATCAACGCCGCAGCCGTCGCAACCCGTTGTACCTTGAGGAAATACTTCAATATCGGTCTCTATTCGTTCGTCGCCGACACCTCGGTGGGTCGCTATTGCACCTTCTCCTCGCGCTGCTCGATCGGGGCATTCCACCACCCGACCGACTGGCTTTCGATCCATGAGTTCCAGTATCGCGACACCTCGGAGGATTGGGGGGAAACCATCCACCCCACCCACACCAACCTGCTCAGAACACCCGGCCCCCATACCACCATCGGCAACGACGTCTGGATCGGCGACAACGCCGTGGTCCTACGCGGCGTCACCATCGGCGACGGCGCGATCGTCGGCGCCGCATCGGTGGTGACCCGGGATGTCCCCCCCTATGCCATCGTTGTGGGCAATCCGGCAAGGGTTCTCCGCATGCGTTTCCCGCCGGAGATCGTGGAGCGGTTGCTGGAGCTGCAGTGGTGGCGGCTCGATATCGGTGAAATGCGGGGGATCGACTTCGGCGATGTGGAGCAGGCCATCGCCCGGCTGCAGCAGATCATGGCATCCCGGGAGGCCGCCGCGTCCGACCGGCAACGCCACACAGGGTGACCGGCACGCCATCCGCCCGAGGCTGCCGCGGTTGCGGACAACCCTCGCTGCAGCCGCTGCTCGACCTGGGGCCGCAACCGCCGTCGACCGCCTGGCACCCCCGGGGGAGCCGGCAGGCACCGCCCCATCACCCCCTCATATTCGGCCAATGCACCACCTGCGGGCTGGCGCAACTGATCGACCCCATGCCCCCGTCGCTGGTGCGTGCCCATCGCCTCGCCATCCCGTCCAACGAACCCGAGGCGCATCTGGACGACCTCGTGCAGCGGCTGGAACACCACCTCCCGGAAAACGCAAAGGTCTTCGGCATCACATACAAGGATGACTCCACCCTGGAGCGCATCCGGCAAAGGTACGGACGTTGCCAGCCCCTGCGGCTCGACATGGCCGACGACCTGGCCATCACCGACCCCGCCGCCGGGCTGGAAACGATCCAGGAGGCCATCGACGCGCCACGTGCCGCCACCCTGATCCGGAAACACGGCGAGGCGGACCTGGTGGTGGCCCGCCATCTGCTGGAACACGCCCACCACCCTGCCCGATTCCTGCGCGCCCTGCGCACACTCCTCGCACCGGAAGGGCGGCTCCTGCTGGAGGTGCCGGAAAGCACCAAGTTCCTTTCCGTCGGCGACCACCCCTGCATCTGGGAAGAGCATGTCTGCTACTTCACCCGCGCCACCATCGAGGTCATGATCGAGCAAAACGGCCTGCGCATCGAACAGATCCTCTGCTACCCCTATCCGCTGGAGGACTCCCTGGTGGTGATCGCCCGCGCCTGCGGGCGGGCGCACGGGAAACGCCCCACCCCCTCCCCCATCCTCCGGCGGGAGAGGGAGCGATGCAGCGGATTCGCCGAGAGCTTCCGCGCCAGGAAGGAGCGTTGTCAGAAGCTGCTGCACTCCCTCCATGCCGCCGGCACAAGGGTGGCGCTCTTCGGCGCAGGCCATGCCGCCGTCCGCTTCGTCAACCTCTACGATCTGGGTGGCTGCATCGACCACGTCATCGACGACCACCCCGCCAAAGAGGGGCTCTGCATGCCCGGCTCCCATCTGCCCATCGTCGACTCCTCCCACCTCGCCCGTGCCGATCTCGTCCTGCTGGCCGTCAATCCGGAAGGGGAGGATCGGGTGCGCGCCGCCCACGCCGCCCATCTGCCGGGGAGGGGGCGCTGCGCATCGATCTTCTCATGCAGCCCGACGGCGCTGCTGTGACACCCCCGCCCGACCTGATGGCGACGGAGCATGAGGGGGTCTTCGTCGCCCGCCGCACCGTACCGCGCATCGCGGCCGACCACCTCGCCTTCATCAAGGCGTGCGCGGCCACCCATCCGAGGAGGCGGGCCAGGATCTGCCTGCACAAAAGCCCCCGGGAGCGGCTGCACGACATGATCATCGCCATCGCCCCCGACTGTTATATCCGGCCGCACAAACATCTCGACAGGGCGGAGACCTTCCACCTCATCGAGGGGGCGGGCACCGTCGTCATCTTCGGCGAACAGGGCGCCATCGACGATCGCATCCACCTGGGCGCGGGAGGAAGGGGAGAGAACGCCATCGCCTACCGCCTTGACGCCCCGCGCTACCATACCATCCTCCCGCGAACGGAGATGCTCGTCATCCACGAAACGACCAGCGGCCCGTTCGCGCCCGAGCGGACGATTGCGGCCTCTTGGGCCCCTCCCGAAGGGGGCGACGAGCGGGATGTCCGTGGATTCCTGCAGCGGCTCTCCTCGGCGCTGGAGAGGATGGATGGTTGATCGCATCGCAAAAAGTCCGTCCGTGGACTTTTTGGCTTCACGGGGATCGAAGATCGCGGTCCTCGATCCCCTTACAAATCCGTCGGTTGCATGCGCAACCGAGCCAGGCATCCATGATCCAAAGGAGGTCCCATGACCGGAGAACTGACCCGCAGGGAGCGCTGCAGGCTGTGCGACGGGCGGCAGCTCGAACTCTGTCTGCCCATGGAGCCCTCCCCCATCGGGGATGCCTTCATCACTGCGGAGCAGCTGGGGGTCCCACAGCCCATCTTCCCGCTCGATCTCTATCTGTGCCGCAGTTGCGGACACGTGCAGAACCTCGACGTCGTCGATCCGGAGCTGCTCTTTCGCGAATACATCTACAACACATCGAACTCGCCGTGGCTGGTGAAGCACTTCCGCCACTACGTCGCGGAGGTCTGCTCCCGCATCGCCCCTCCACCAGACTCGCTCGTCGTGGAGATCGGGAGCAACGACGGAACGTTGCTCCGGCTCTTCCGTGAGGCGGGGATGCGCGTCCTGGGCGTCGACCCGGCCCGGGAGATCGCCCGTCGTGCCAGCCGTGCGGGAATCGAGACGCTCGACACCTTCTTCACGGCGCAGTTGGCGCAATCCATCCGGGCAAGCCATGGACCTGCGGCATTGGTATGCGCCAACAATGTCTTCGCCCACGCCGACGACCTGCGGGACATCGCCATCGGGGTACGGGAGCTTCTGGCCGAGGACGGTGTCTTCATCTTCGAGGTTTCCTACCTGGTGGATATCGTCGACCGGATGCTCTTCGATACGATCTACCACGAGCATCTCTCCCACCACACCGTGGCTCCCCTGGAACGGTTCTTCCGACAAATCGGCCTGTGCCTGTTCGACGTCCAGCGCGTCGCCAGCAAGGGGGGATCGATCCGCTGCTTCGTTCAGCACTCCGACAGCGGCCGTCGAGCTGCGGGCCCCGGTCTGGAGGCCTGCCTGGCAGAAGAGCGCCGCCGCGGTTTCGCCGAGCCTGCAATCTACCGGCAGTTCCATGCGCGCATCCAGCAGCGGAAACACGAACTGCACGCCGCGCTGCAGCAGGAGATCAGAAAGGGATCCATGATCGCCGGCTACGGTGCATCAACGACGACGACGACGCTGCTGTGGTACTTCGGGCTCACCCGGATGATCAGTTTCATCGTCGACGACAACCCGGTGAAGCATGGCCGCTACAGCCCCGGCTGCCACATCCCGGTGGTCCCCTCCGGCGAGCTGGCCATCAGGCGCCCCGACATCGTGGTGGTTCTGGCATGGCAATACGCCGACAGGATCATCGAAAGACAGCACTCCTTCATTGCCTCGGGTGGAACGTTCCTCGTGCCCCTCCCCAATCTTCGCACCGTCTGAGCCCGAAGCATTGACACCGCCTGTACCGCCCACCCCCCACCCACATCCGGTGCCCCCGACGCATCAGGATGGGCAAGAGGAGCCTTGGATTCCGTGGTGGCAGACCCACTTTGGGGCGGCCGAAATCGAGATGGTCGCCCGATCGGTCGGTAACCGGCACATCAGCCACGGACCGGTGACGGAGCGGCTCGAACAGCAGATCGCAGCAACACTGGAGATCCCCTATGTCGTCGTAACGACGAGCGGCAGCGCCGCCCTGTTCCTCGCACTGAAGGCGCTGGGCATCGGGAACGGGGATGAGGTCATCCTCCCCGATCGTACCTGGATCGCCACCGCACACGCCGTCCTGCTCGCCGGGGCCAGGCCGGTACTGGTGGACACCACCCCGTCGATACCCAACATCGACCCGGAGCGTATCGAGAGGCGGATCTCGGGAAATACCAGAGCGATCATGCCGGTACACCTGAACGGACGGGCCGCCGATATGGAGGCGATCGGCGCCATCGCCGACCGACACGGGCTGTTCGTGGTGGAGGATGCCTGTCAGGCGATGCTCTCCCGGAATCGGCGTGGTGAACCACTCGGCACCCTGTCGGACATCGGCTGCTTCTCCATGGGGGTCACGAAGCTCTTCTCCACGGGACAGGGTGGATTCGCCGTCACCAGATCACGCCGTCTGTGGGAGGCCATGCGCCTTGTGCGAAACCACGGTGTCGTCGACAACTTCACGGACCGATGGAACCTGCCGGGGTTCAACTTCAAGTTCACCGACATTCAGGCATCGTTCGGGCTGGTGCAGTTGGAGCGCGCTTCCGAGCGGATTCGCCATCTGAGGAGGGTCTACCGCAGATACGAAGCGCTGCTCGCCCCCCTGTCGCCGCATCTACGGCTCCTCCCGGTCGACCTGAGCGCCGGGGAGGTGCCCCTCTACGTGGAGGTTCTCACCGAGGACAGGGATGCCCTTCTCAGGCACCTGGCAAACCACCGGATTCAGGCCCGCCCCGTTCCCCCGTGTCTGCACGCATCGCCCTACCTCTCTGGCGACGACTCATTCGAACACGCATCGTTCTTCGCCGATCATACCGTGTACCTGCCCTGCGGGCCGGGGATCCCGCTGGATGCCGTGGACACCGTGGCAGCGGCGTTGCATGCATATGCAGACTTCCGGCGGGAAAACAAGCATGAGCTGGCCTTTAGTGGCCCGATCAACACATAATGGAATCGCAAAAAGTCCATCCATGGACTTTTTGGCTTCACGGGGATCGAAGAGCGTGGTCTTCGATCCCCTTACAAATCCCTCGGTTGCATGCGCAACCTCCGGATTTGTGCATACAGGCAATCGTTTTGTAAACAGATAGGACGATTGCAGGGAGGGCAGAATGCGTACGGAAGGCTTGTTGGGGGCTGATCAACAGTTGAATAATCCATACAACTCCCAGTACGAATACTACCAGGCACATAATCTTTGCCCGACCTTCGGAGCATTCGGGGACGAAAGCGATTTGGCAAAACACGAAGTCTTGCGCTACAATGTGTTTCGCAGACTGACATTTCCAACCACCTTCTTCGAAGGGAAGCGCGTGATCGAGTTCGGCCCTGACACCGGGGAGAATGCCTTGGTGTTCGCCCGATGGGGCGCCCGTCTCACTTTAGTGGAGCCCAATGATGCCGCACACCCGTATATTCAAGAATACTTCTCCAAATATGGCCTGAACGCACAAATAGAACAGATCTCTGGGGAAGACCTGCTGCACCATGAACCGAGACAGCAGTATGACGTTGTCGATGCAGAGGGATTCATCTACACGATCAAGCCCGATCGGTTGTGGATCAAGAAGTTCGACGAGTGTCTGGTCCGGCACGGGTTTGCAATCATCAACTACTGCGAACTGTACGGCAGCTTCATGGAGCTGCTGCACAAGGCCATCTACCGAACGGCTCTGGCCAACGGATCATTCGGCTCCGGCCAAGATCTGGCGAAAAGGATCTTTTTGCCAAAGTGGAATAACATCCGGCATACCAGGCCATTCGACGCCTGGTTTGTCGACGTGATCGAAAGCCCCTTTGTCAGAAAAGCATATTGCATCGACGCCGTGGAACTCATGCATAACATGTACGAGAACGGCTTCGTCCTCCACGCTTCCTATCCACATTACAAGAACGCATTGGGAATCGAGTGGATCAAGGATGAAATCGTCCCGGAGCTGGAAATGCGCGAAGCCATCTCGTTCATCAAACAGAGCAGGCTAAGCTACATGTTGGGACACGACTGTTTCGTCCATCGGGAGGATCGGGAGGTTTGCAACAGTACCACCGCCCTGCTGCAGATCACCGACGAACTGATCGACGCCTGGTCACCCGAGGCGTGCAGCGAGGCACTTCAACATCTGGCCGTGATTCAATCCGCAACCACCCGTGAGAAGATGGAAGGGAGGGGAGCGGCGGTGTTGGGCATGGTGCAAGGAGTATTCGATCGGATGCGCGACGGCGACATCGAAGGTTTGCTCTTGCTCTGTCGCAACGACGAAACCTTCATCGAGACATGGGGCGCTCCATGTCATTACGCCATCTTTCAGAAGAGTTGATCCACACCGGGCCATCTGGGACCCAGACCCTGCAAAGGGTATTGCGATGAATCTGGGGGGGGAAAGCAGGTTGTCCGATGGATTGGCTTTCTCACGCACCGGATGGAGCCATGGTTTGTCGCTGCGCGTCGCTGACTGGAGGTGGGTGGGCATGAACGTATCAGGGTGATCGATGATCGAATCGCAACAAGCCTGTCCGCGGACCTTTTTGCTTGATGTGAATCGAAGAGCCAGGTTCTTGGACTCCCTCACAACTCCGTCGGTCGCATGCGCATCCTCCGGATTTGCGTGGCCATCCATGGCCGCGGATGCCGACTTCGCAAGAAACCGGCGCCAAGATCAGGTCGCAACACGTCCGTCCATGGACGCGAACGCCGACGACGTCGCACCAAAGCCTCCATCCCGCCTCACCCGAGACCGCCGGCACGAATGGCTTCCGGCAACGTTCGCGCCCGCATGGCTCGAAGCATCGCCCGGAACTCGCGCAACTTCCCGGCATGGAGCGCCCGCTCCTCCTGTGACAACCCACGCTCGATCTGGCGCAGCTTCTCATCGAAGATGGCAAACATGCGCTCCATCCGTCCATCCAGGCTGGCATCCCGACCGAACGCCCGGATGTACATGTCATCCAGCAAGGCTGCCGTCCGCAACCGGATCTCCACACTCCAGCCGCCACCGAGCTGGGAAGAGGAGAAGGTCTCCCCCCCCGCAGAATAGTGCACCGACGGCAGATGGACATACCCTGTCCTGCAGGTCATCACCATCAGCAGGTTGCACAGGTAATCCCCCTCGGAAATCAACGCATCGATCCAATCCATCCTGCGCCAGTAGCGGCTGGCGTAGCGCGCCATGCGCTCCAGGGCGGCGCGCCGGTAGATGTTCCCACCGCCGAAGATGTGGTTCCCGAAGACGCTGTCCAGCATCGTCTGCCGCACGTCGAGCAGGCAGTCCTGCGTCAGATTCCCCGGAATACGCGAGAAAAGCCGCTCGCCGTTGAGATCCCCGATCTCGCACTGGCCGAACACCATCCCCAATGAGGGATCGTCGCTGAACCGCTCCACCATCCGCTGGATCGCCGTCGGGTCCAGCAGGTAATCATCGTCGGAGAGCATGAGAAACAGATCGCTGTCCACAGACGCCGCTCCACGGCGGACATTTCCCCCGAGTCCGAGATTCCGCTCGTTCCTGCGATAATCGACTCTGCCGTCCCGGGCCGCCAGCGCCCGACAATAGTCCTCGGTCCCGTCGGATGATGCGTCATCAAAGATCCTGAGTACGAAATCGTCGTACGTCTGCCGCAGCACCGATTCCACGGCCCGACGGAGCAGATCCACACGGTTGTAGGTGAAGATCACCACGGTGACCCGAAAATCCTCCACCGGCGGCAGCGGCTCCGGCTCGTAGTCCGGCTGTTCCTCGTGGCGGACGATCCGGACATTCCCGCGCCACTCGGCCAGCGCACGGGCCATCTCCTGGATGGGGGAACCTGACCCGGCCGGCAGGTGGAGCGAGCCGTGCGCAGCCAGCGCCTCGTTCAGGCAGGCCCGCTCCATCCCTGCCTCCTTCATCCCCGTAATCCGCACCGACAAGCCCTCCGCCTGGCGGTCGTACTGGAGCATCTGCTGCAAATACTGCACGATCTGCGCCTGCTGCTCGATCACCGGCACGAGCATGGTCACGTGGGAGGGCATCCCCTCCCCTCGGGTGAGCCAGGCGAAGAGCATGCGCCAGATCCCGGGCACCAGGCGGTCGACCACCACCAGCCCGCGCTCCTCCCGCCGCACCTCCGACGCCTCCGCCGCAGGATGCCCCGCCCGCCGCTTTGCCCCCTGCGAACGCCCGGCACCACCGCGCCCCCCCCCGGCCGCACGCAGCAGCACCTCGCTGGAATGGACGGACAATCCATGATCGATCGCAGCCTGATGCATCAACTGCTCGGCCAGCCGATCGGGATCGTGGCGGTAGAAACAAGCGCACCGCTCGGCGAGCTGCCGGCAGGTGAAGCTCTCCAGATAGTCGTCGTGGACGGTGATCACGCAGAGCTTGCGATGGGGATAGACCGGCACGTCGTTGCAGTAGTCGGCGATCTCCTTCTGCCGCGGTCCGTTCGGGATCACCACCACCAGCCACTCCGGCGCATCATCGGCCGAAAGGAAGCCGCGCAGAAGCCCTCGTGCCCGCTCGTCCAGCTCCTCGATCACCACGATGCCGCGATCCTCCCGCGCCCCGGGGAGGCCGGCGAACGGCCCCTCCTCCTCCCCCTGCAGCGCCTCGTCCGAGCCCAGCAGCTCCGGCGCCCGCTGCAGCACCAGCTCTTCCCGCCGGGACAGCCGCGCATCCGACAACCCCCGATCGCGCAGCCGCTTCGCCGCCTCCAGCGCACTGCGGCCGTCCATCCAGCCGGTGGGGTGGCGGATCAGCTCCTGCTCCACGATCGCCTGCCGCTCCAGCCACGCCCGAAGCGGTCCGCCCTCTTCCACCCGCTCCCGCTCATATTCGGGGGCGGCCGGCAGGAAGGGGCGGACCGCCTGCAGCTCGATCTTCCCGATAAGCAGCGCCTCCAGCCGTTGCAGGCAATCCAGGGCGAGCGACGCCATCCCCCGCTCCCGCGCCAGCCGGGCGCAGGTGACCAGCAGCCAGGGGTCATCCGTCACCCCCTCCAGCTCCATCAACATGCCCACGGCGGCATTGAGTAGCCCCAGCCGCTCTGCGGGGGGGCGGTCGGGCTGGTGGGCCATCACGTAGGCGTTGAGGATGTGTGATAGGGGGTGGGAAGGCGGGGTGGACTCCAGCCAGCGCGCCACCCAGCCGGCGGCGTAGCCACGCTCCTCCAGCACCGGCCGCCACAGCACCGCCCCCTCCGGCAGCCGGACCTGCGCACGCTCCTCCCGCACCAGCCAGCCGGCCTGCTCCAACCGCCGACCCCGGCCGTCGCCACGGCAGAAGAAGAGGCGGTTTTCCGCCGAGCCGCACGCCTCCTCCGCCGTCAGCGGCGCCAGCAGATGCAGGCCGGGAACCAGCACCCAGGGAGCGAGCCCGAGGCGACCGAAGAAGTCGACCGTCCGCCTGCGCTCTTCCTCCTCCTCCGGCCAAGCCGCAAACACCAGCGGATCGCCCCCCTCCAGCCAGGGCAGGATCCGCTCCAGCTCCGAGGGGACCCCACGATGCAGGGCGATGCAGTCCACCTCCTGCGGCGGAACCGCCTCCAGCGCCCCGTCAATCCCGCCGACCACCTGCAGATGGGAGAACCCGTTCTCCTCCGCGGAACGCATCAACATCCGCCTGCGCGCCTCATCCTCCTCCACCGCCGCCACCCGGCCGCGGGAGCCGACCACCGCCGCACTGCTGAGCGCATAGCAGCCGTAACCGGCATGGAGGTCGACCACCCTTCCCCCCTCGGGCAGCGCGCGCCGCAGGAAGCGGATCTCCTCCTCGAACCAGTCCCCCTGCTCGGCCAGCACGAAGCCGACCAGGCTGCGCCGCAGATGGCGCGGCACCACGATCGCAACCCCCGCCATCGACGCCTGCATCTCCTTGCCGTACATGCCGGAGAGATCCACCCCCTTCCTGCGGCACCCCTCAAGATAGAGCTCCTCCAGATCGGGCACCATCGAGGCCGGCTGCGCCACCGGCGAGTAGGCGAAGAGCGTATGGAGCATCGGCCGCAGGGCGGAGAGCCCCGCCGGATTGCCCGCCAGCCGCACGGCGGTGGCCACATACTCCTCTTCGCTGTGGCAGATCGTCTCCTCGAAGCCGACGTTCTTCAGGATCGAGTAGGAGACCCGCTGCTGGTGGGCGCTGCCGACCAGGGTGACCACCGGCACCCCCATCCAGAGCGCTTCGCAGGTGGTGGTCGTCCCGCTGTAGGGGAAGGTATCGAGCGCGATGTCCACCCGGTTATAGCAGGCCATGTGGGCGTCGTAGTCCTCGGCGAAAGGAAGATTTTCGATCCGCTCCTCTCCGATCCCGTGCCGGGCGAACTCGCGCATGATGTTCTCCCGCACCATCGCATCCATCCAGAATGCCTTGATCAGCAGACGGGAGCCGGGGACCGCCCGCAGGATCCTGCTCCAGACGGCGATCACCTGCGGGGTATACTTGCGCACCGCGTTGAACGAACCGAAGGTGACATAGCCGTTCCGCTCCGCCGGGGCATCGCCGCGCCGCTCGGCCCGCGAACGCATGCCGAAGCAGAGAAAGCTCTTCGGCATCACCAGCAGCTCTTCGCTGTAGATGGTCCCCTCCGGGGTGTCGACGTAGGGATCGCTGATGCGGAAGTCGACCTCGTCCATCCCGGTAGTGTTGGGATACCCCAGGTAGCTGACCTGAACCGGCGCCGGACGGAAGAGCAGTGCGCTCAGTTGCGAGTTGGTGGTATAGCCGCCGAGATCGACCAGCAGATGGATGCCGTCACGCCGGATCCGGCCGGCGATCTCGACCGAGTTGAGCCGCACCACGTCGATGAAGTGGTCGCACACCCGCCGCATCTGGCGGGTGTTCTCGTCCTGCTGGCGCGCGCAGGAGTAGCAGTAGATCTCGAAGCGGCTGCGGTCGTGTTCGGAGAGGATGGAATACATGAAGTAGCCGACCGGATGGGAGCGGAAATCGGCCGAGAGATAGCCGATCTTCAGCCGCCCCCGCACCCGCATCTGCTCCCCGTCGGCATCGATCGGCGGCAGGCTGAAGCGCTGGAACTCTTCATGCGCTTTCCGGGCGGTGATCCGCGAGATCTCATAGATGTCGCGGTTGCTCACCCCATCGGATTGGATGGAGAGCAGGTTGAAGAGCAGCCCCGGCAACTGATTGAAGCAGATCTTCCCCGCCTTGATCAGCGCCACCACCTCGGGGAGCATGGCGTACGCCTGCTCCCAGTTGCAGACGATCAGATGGGCCAGGAAGATGAAGGCGCGCTCGTCCGGCGTCACCACCGGATCGGCCTCCACCCGGCGCACCCAGTCGAACATCGCATCGAGCTTGCGCGCATCGATCAACGAGGCCATCAGGATCCGCCGGCCGTCCCGATAGTGCTCGTCGATGGCCATCAGCTCCTCGAACGCCTCGATGGCCGGCTCGAGCGCGTTGACGGCGTAGCGGCAGTAGCCGCGCCGGTAGAGGAGCTCGCGATCGGTGGGGTTGCGCTTGGCCAGCCGCTCGTAGAGGGGCAGCGCGTCGATGTAGTGCCCCCGGCTGAAGAGCCGGTCGGCGTAGTCGCGCTCCCGCTGCCGCTCGTCCACCCCGACGTCGGCGGGTGCGGCGACACCCCCGTTGCGGCCGGCCGCCCCCCCCTGCCGATGCTTGCGGGCGCGCCTGCCCCCGCCCGTTCCCCGTCGCTTCCTTCCCATCGTCCGACTCCTTATCCTGAAGGCTGTCCGTGAACCCTGCCATGAATCGAGGCACGAAGACACCCAAGGCACTCCCCGCAAACGATCGGGTATCGCTGATACGGACACCCCATCCGGGAATGCAGACGTTGCACGCACCCCATCGGCAACGAAGCCGGAGCGCCACCCCCAACGGTTCCTGCGCACGGATATCCACAGGCGGAGCGTCGTCCATCCACCACCCCAGCTAAAGTCCCCCGCCGGGATGCCGATGAAGGGGATCGTCCGGCGGAGGATCGCCCCGCCGGAGGCGGCGGTAGAAGCCGCCGCCGTGCCAGGGCATGACGTCGTGCACACCAGATCAAAACAAGGAGCGTAACAATGGCACTCTCGGTTCAGACCAACAACGCTGCGATCACCGCACTGAAGAACCTCAACACCAACAACAGAAGCCTCAACATCTCCCTCAATCGCCTCTCGTCGGGCTTCCGCATCAACAACGCGGCCGACGACGCCTCCGGCTTCGCCGTCTCCTCCAAGCTCAACGCCCAGACCGGCCGGCTGAAGGCGGCCTCCGACAACGTCACGCAGGCCGTCGCCATGGTGAAGATGGCCGATGCCGGCATCAACGAGATCCAGAACATGATCAACCGTATCCAGGTGCTGGCCACCCAGGCCGCCTCGGCCAACACCGGCACCGAGCGAGCCAAGCTGGACGCCGAGCGCGTCAAGCTGGAGACGGCCATCGACAAGATCGCCAACAGCACCCAGTACAACGGCATCAGCCTGCTCAACGGCGCCGGCGGAGCGACCGCCGGATTGAGCGGCACGGCCGCCACCACTGCCGGCGTCAACGCCACCGTCACCCTGAACGGCGCCAACAGTGGTGACTCCTATACCTTCTCGGCGGTTACGGCCACCGCCACCTCGGTGACGATCACCGGCCAGGACACCACCACCAGCACCACCCAGTCGATCACCGTCACCATCCCCAGCGCCGGATCGACCACCACGGTCGACTTCACCGACCTCGGCCTCAAGCTGACCGTCGACTCCAACCTGAGCGGCTTCGCCGCATCCGCGGTCACCATCGGCACCGGCAACAGCACCTTCCAGGTGGGCTCCGAGAACGGCGCCAACAACCGGATCGACGTCAACCTGACCAACAGCTACACCACCAGCGCGTTGGGTCTGGACGGCTCCGTGAGCGGCGCGCTCTCCACCCAGTCGAGCGCACAGGCCTACATCACCACCGCGACCAATGCGCTCGATACGCTGATCACGCAGCGGGCCGACCTCGGTGCGACGCAGAATCAGCTCTCCTTCGTCCAGGCCAACCTGGCCACCAGTATCGAGCAGACCACGGCGGCGGTCTCGGCGATCCGTGACGCCGACATGGCCTCGGAGATGGCCAACTTCACCAAGAACCAGATCCTCACCCAGGCTGGCATCTCCATGCTCGCACAGGCCAACCAGGCGGCCCAGAACATCCTGAGCCTCTTCCGGTAAGCCTGTCGGCCGAGGCCCCGCCCGCCCCCGCGCACCCCCACGGCGGGCGGGGCTAAAGCCCTCGCTCCATCCGGCGATACATCAGAGTGCGCCCGTATCTATTCTATGAAAGGAGGTTGACATGGTTGCCATCACGCAGACGACGCCAGCAACCGCAGCGGTCGCCGTGCCGGCATCGCCCGACGCCGCCTCCTCCGGTCGCGCCAGCGTCCCGCCGCCCTCCATTCCGCCGACGCCGGCGGAGAAGCAGGCGGATCCCCAGGTGACCGAACAGCGTCTTGCCGAAGCCGTCCGGGCGGGCAACGCGGCACTGGCGGGGAAGAACGAACATCTCTCGTTCGGCTACGAGAAGCGGCTGAACCTGCTCTACGTCCAGATCAGGGACAACCGGACCGGGGAGGTGATCCGTGAGATCCCGTCCAAGGACTTCATCCGCCACGCACTGGCGATGAAGGAGTCGATCGGGCTGATCCTCGACAAGAAGGGTTAGGGGCGTGGCGACGACGGGGATATCGTCGATCGTATCGACGCAGATCGCCGGTTTCGACGTCGCCACGGCCGTCGACGGCATCCTGTCGGTCCAGCAGAACGAGATCGACCAGCTCAAGAAGAAGCAGGACGACATCACCGCGCGGCAGGATCTGCTCAACCAGTTCAGCAGCGATCTGCAGACGCTCCGCTCCACGGCCATGGCCATGGCCGACAGCGCCAGCTTCTTCTCCTACGCCGCCACCCTCTCCAGCAACAACGCCTCGGTACCGGCAAGCAACCTGCTCGACGTCAGCGGCACCGACGCCGTCTCCGCCGGCTCCCACACGGTGGTGGTCAACCGCGTCGCCTCGGCGCTGCGCATCTCCTCCAGCGCGGCGGTGACCGACGGTACGGGGGCGGCGATCACCGATCCCAACGTCGCCCTCAACTACACCGCCAGCACCTTCCAGATCAACGGCACCACGATCAGCGTCGCCGCCACCGACTCGCTGCAGGACATCGCCGACAAGATCAACCAGGCCAACACCGGCGCTTCGGCCACCGGGGTCTCCGCCGCCGTGGTCAAGACCACCTCGAGCGACTACCGCCTGGTATTGACCGCCGACAGCACCGGCAGCACCGGCTTCACCCTCTCCGGCGCCGCGCTCAACAGCGGCGGGGCGCTGGCCGGGCTCAACCTGGGGGCGGTCGCCTCCGATGCGGCGGTCAAGGACGCCGCCACCGGCCTGGCGGTGAGCAGCGACACGGCGGCGCTCAACCTCTCCGGCTCGTTCACCATCAACGGCACCGCGGTAACGGTGAACGCCGCCGACTCGCTCTCCACCATCGCCAGCACCATCAACGGCCTGGGCATCGGCGTCAAGGCGTCGGTCGTCCGCATCAACGCATCGGACTACCGCCTCGCCCTGCAGGGGGACGCCACCGCCACCACCCCGGCGACCACCATCACCCTGGCCGCCGGCACCGGCGGGGTACTCTCCGGCCTCAACCTCACTGCCGGCAGCCAGACCGCCGCCTCACTCGCCGCCGACGCCGAACTGACGGTGGACGGGCTCTCCATCACCCGCAGCAGCAACACGATCGACGACATCATCTCCGGTGTCACCTTCAACCTCAAGCAGGCCGATCCCTCCACCACCCTGACCCTGGACATCAACGTCGACACCAGCGCGCTGCAATCGAACGTCCAGGCCTTCGTCGACGCCTACAACACGGTGATGGGCTTCATCAACGACCAGTACAAGTTCGATCCCAACACCAACTCCAACGGGATCCTGGCCGACGATCCCTTGCTCGGCACCATCCAGAGCCAACTGGCCGGGAGCCTGCTGCAGACCGTTCCCGGCCTGGCCAGCGACCGCAACTCCCTGGCGGCGATCGGCATCGAGCCCGACGCACAGGGGGTGCTGTCGATCAACCACACCCTGTTCGACAACTTCCTCAACAACAGCCCCGACGCCATCCGCGACGTCTTCGTGGCCAGCGGCACCAGCACCAACAACGCGCTGCAGTTCCTCGCCACCGGATTCAATACGCCGTCGGGCACCTACGACGTCAACATCACCCAGGCGGCGGTGCAGGAGAGCCGCACCGGATCGATCAATCTCACCTCCGGGATCGGTGCGGGCAATACCGACTCCCTCACCATCTCCGACGGCGCCCACACCACCACCGTCTACTTCAACGGCAGCGGCTCCCAGGGGACCGGCGACGGCCTCTCGGCGGCCAACGCCGCCGACGGCAGCTCGATCGACACCATCGTCAGCGCACTCAACAGCGAGTTCGCCCGCAGCATCACCGAAACCCGCGTCTTCAGCACGGCGCTGACCGCCGGCGGCAGCCCGGCCACCAGCGCCAACACCTTCAGCGACCTCGGCGTCGGTGTGGCGGCGGGCGACGTCATCACCATCTCCGGCACCAGCCGCACCGGTGCGTCGATCAACAGCAGCTTCACCGTGCTCGACCCGGCCCGGGACACTCTATCGGAACTGCTCAGTGCCATTCAGGTCGCCTTCGACCAGAAGGTGGTCGCCACCATCGACAGCAGCGGCCACATCCAGGTGACCGATGCCAGCAGCGGCGACAGCCAGCTACGGGTCTCGCTCACCTCCGACAACGCCGGCGGCGGCAGCCTCAGCTTCGGCACCGACACCGGCACCGGCACCACCGAGGGGCGCTACCCGATGAGCGTGACCGCCTCGAACGACGGCACCGGCAAGCTCAAGATCTCCGCCTCCAGCTATGGCCCGCAATCCGGGCTGTCGGTAAGCGACGTCAGCAACCTGCTGGTGGGCGCACCGGGCACCATCACCACCATCGCCGGGCAGGATGTCGCCGGCACCATCGGGGGCGCGAGCGCGAACGGCTCGGGCCAGATGTTGACCGGAACCAGCGGCAACGTCGACGGCATGTCGATCCTCTACACCGGCACGGCGACCGGGGTGGTCGGCTCGATCACGCTGGGCGTCGGTGTGGGGGCCGCCTACGACGGCTTGATCGACACCTACACCAACAGCTACACCGGTCTGATCGCATCGGACGTCGCCTCGCTACAAAGCGATTACGACAGCCTGACCGCCCAGATCGACGCCCTGCAGCGTCAGATGGATCTCAAGCGCGAGACCCTGACCAAGTCGTTCAACCAGATGCAAAACCTGCTGGCCCAGTTGCAGAAGACCGGCGACTTCCTCACCTCGCTGGCCAACGCCCAGCAGGCGAAGAAGTGACGCACCGGCAGGAGGGCGCGGCCGCGACCGCGGCAGGGTGCACCGCACTGCAGGAGCAACTGCTGGATACGCTGCGCCACCGGCGCTGGGATGCGGCGGAACGGCTGGCCGCCGAGTACGGGGCGGAGGTGGCGCGGCTGACCCCCGAAGGGATCCCGCCGGAGGAGCTGCGCCACATCGCGATCGAACACCGCCGCATGGTGCGCCTGTTGCGCGAGGCCGCAGCGCGCACGCGCGACGACATCGACAACCTCGCGCGCGGCATCGCCCGGCTGGAGCGCGGGCGCAGGATGCTCGCTGCCGCGACCGAAGGGTGAGCCGGCCGGCGGGCTTCAGTTTCCCCGCCATCCGCCGATGAATCATTCCCGGGGGCTTCACGAGGAAGCCTGCATGGCGGACACACGATCAGCCGTGGCCGCATCCACCAAGCCGAAACCGGAGGAGCCGCACATGACCGGACACCAAGCCTACCGGGGCCGTCAGGTCCACACATCTTCGCCGCTGGAGCTGGTCCTGCTCGCCTACGAGGTGCTCTCCAGCGCCACCCACCGGGCGCGCATCGCCCAACAGCAGAAGGATTACGCGGCGGAGGCGGGCCATGTCCAGCATGCGCTGGCGGCGGTCACCGAACTGATGAACGGCCTCGACTACGACGCCGGTGGAACCATCGCCGCCAACCTCGGATCACTCTACCTCTACATCACCCGCCGGCTGCTCGCCGCGCAGGGAAGCAACGATCCGGCGATCTACGACGAGGTGATCGCCCTGGTGAACGAGCTGCGCAGCGCCTGGACCGAACTCAAGGCCCGACAGGAACGGCCGGTCGGCTCCGCCCGTCGCGCCGGCGAGCCCGAATCCGCCCGGGTCGCCATGGCGGCCTGACCCCCCTCCCGCAAGGGAGCACCCAGGCCTGCTCCGGCACGGCCTGCAGGAGCGGCGGGCGCGGGGCGACAACAGCGCCGCCAGCCGGCAGCATCCGCCGCCGATGTTCCACCGGCACACCGCCTCCACCCGAGCCGACCACCGCCGGCCGACACCACCATCCGACCCGACAAGGGCGGCACCGTGAGCCTCGACCCCGAGGAGTGGCCGTCCTTCCGCGCCCAGGCCCACGCCATGCTGGACGGGATCCTCGACTATCAGCAGGAGATCCGCAGCCGACCGGTGTGGCAGCCGGCCCCCTCCGGGCTTCGTACCCGTTTCATGGACGACGAGCCGCCGCCGGAAGGGGAGCCGCTCGAACGGCTCTACCGGCGTTTCATGGAACAGATCCTCCCCTACGCGGCGGGCAACGTCCACCCCGGCTTCATGGGCTGGGTCCACGGCGGAGGCACACCGGTGGGGATGGTCGCCGAGATGCTCGCCGCCGGACTCAACGCCAACTGCGGGGGGCGCAATCAGATCCCGCTGCTGGTCGAACGTCAGGTGATCCGCTGGATGCGGCGCCGATTCGGCCTGCCGGAGCAGGCCGGCGGCATCCTCACCTCCGGCACCTCCGCGGCCACCATCATCGCGATCCACACGGCCAGATGCGCCTCCATCCCCGAACGGCCGGTGGTCTACGCCTCGCGCGAGTGCCACGGCTGCATCGGCCGCGCGCTGGCGCTGACCGGCATCGGCCGGGAGGCGCTCTGCCGGGTGGCGGTGAACGACCGCTACCAGATCGACCTCGACCGGCTGCGCACCGCCATCACCGCCGACCGCCGCCGGGGGCGGCATCCCTGGCTGGTCGTCGGCAATGCCGGCACGGTCAACAGCGGTGCGATCGACGATCTACAGGGGCTGGCGGAGATCGCACGGCGGGAAGGGCTCTGGCTGCACGTCGACGCCGCACTGGGCGGGGCGATCGCCTTCTCCCGGCGGCTCGCCGCACGGCTGCGCGGCATCGAGCGGGCCGACTCCCTGGCCATGGACTTCCACAAGTGGCTGCAGGTGCCCTACGACGCCGGACTGGCCCTACTGCGCTCGGAGTCGCTGCTGACCGAAGCCTTCGCCACCGACGACGCCTACCTGCTGCGCGAGGAGGATGGGCTCGCCGCCGGCTTCCCGTGGCCATGCGACCAGGGCTTCGAGCTTTCGCGCCCCTTCCGGGCGCTGAAGATCTGGTTCACCCTCTCCGCCTTCGGCCCCGAGCGCCTGGGGGCGATGATCGAGCACTGCTGCGCGCTGGCCGACCTGCTCGCTAAACGCATCGACGAGGAACCCTGGCTGGAGCGCACCGCCCCGGTGGCGCTCAACATCGTCTGCTTCCGCCCACGCGGCGCCGACGACCGGACCACCCGTGCCGTGGTGCGCCACATCCACCGCTCCGGCCTGGCCGCACCCTCTTTGACCTTGCTCGACGGGCGCGCGACCATCCGTGCCGCCATCGTCAACCACCGGACCGGGCCGGATGAGATCGACCGGTTGATCGAGGCGACACGCAAGGCGGTCGCCGACTGCCGCAAGGGGGGAGATTCGTGGAGCATCCCGCACAACGACCGCTGATCGGCCTGGCCCCCCTCACCCGCCACGCCTTCCATGGCGGCGACCTCACCCCCACCGCCCGCACCCTCCACGAGCGCATCCTCGCCCGCCCCGACGACGCGGCCGCCTACATGGATCTCGCCACCATCATGCTGCTCGCCCACCAGCGCGAGCAGGCCCTGGAACTGCAGAACCGGGCGCTGTCGCTCCGTCGGCGCTACACCCTGGAGCGCAACCCGCCCCACCCCGGGGTGCGGCTGCTCGCCCTGATGGCCATCGGCGACCTGATGGACAACACCCCGATCGAGTTCCTCCTCGCCGATGCCCCCATCGCCCTGGAGCTCGACTACGTCCGGGAGGGAGACCCTCCGCCGCAGTGGGAGGGGGTCGACCTCTGCTTCGTGGCGGTGGGGGAGTCGGACCGCAACCGACCGCTGCTGCAGCACCTTCAGCAGCAGCTGCGCGACGCCCCGGTGCCGCTGATCAACGCTCCCGATCGGATCCTGCACACCAGCCGGGAGGCGGCAGCCGCGGCGCTTCGCGGCATCGATGGGCTCTTCATGCCCGCAGCGACACGCATGACGCGCACAGAGCTGGAGGCGGCCCCCTCCGTCGAAGCGCTGCTGCCTCGGGGAGAGCATCCGGTGATCATCCGACCGGTTGCCTCCCACGCCGGCCACGGCCTGGCGCGGATCGACAAGGATGCGGCGCTTACCGCCTACCTGGCGCAACAGCAGGCAGAGGAGTTCTATGTCGCGCCCTACATCGACTACGCCTCGCCGGACGGGCGCTACCGCAAGTACCGCATCGCGCTGATCGACGGCGCCCCCTTCCTCTGCCACCTCGCCATCTCCGACCATTGGCTGGTCCACTACCTCAACGCCGACATGACCGGAGACCCCGACAAGCGGGAGGAGGAGGCGCGCGCCATGGCCCGTTTCGACCGCGACTTCGGGGCGCGCCACGGCAAGGCGCTCGCCGCCGTCGCGCGGCGGCTGCAGCTGGAGTATCTGGTGATCGATTGCGCCGAGTGTCGCGACGGCCGGCTGCTGATCTTCGAGGTGGATACCAGCGCCATCGTCCACGACATGGATCCCGAGGCGCTCTTCCCCTACAAACGCCCGCATATGCGCCGGGTGTTCGCCGCCTTCCAGCAGATGCTCGTGCGCCACGCATCCGCCTGATGCCCTTCCCCTCCACCGGGGAGCTGCTCGTCCGGGGCAGCGATCCCCGGCTGGCCCTCGACCCCGCCGACGGCCGCAACCACTACCTCTGCCCCCCCCGCCCCGAGCCGGGGCTGCTCCGTTTCGGCTCCTCCACCGCCACCACCATCGATACCCACGGATGGCGGATCGCCTCCGCCTTCCGGGAGAGGCTGGCGCGCCTGCATGCCACCGAAGGAAAGGAGCGGGCGCTGCGGCGGACGACGGAGCAGATCCGCCGCACCCTCGCCGACCTGTGCGGCCTCGACGACAAGGTCGGCATCACCCTGACCGAATCGGGCACCTTCGCCCACCGGCTGGCGGCGAAGCGGATCTGCCGCCGTAGCAGCCGACCGCTGCAGATCCTGCTCCCCCAGCCGTCGGAGACCGGCCGCGGCGTCCCGGAGGCGCTCTCGCTCGGAGGCCGGCTGCCGCTGCACACCTTCACCCTGCGTCTTCCAGACGGCGCCGCACGGGATGCTGCGGCGATCGACGCCGAGGTCGTCGCAACCGCACAGCGCTGGATCGATGAGGGGGCGGCGCTGCTGCTGGTGGTGGTCGACTGCTCCAAGAGCGGCTTGATCGCCCCCTCCTTCCCGGTCGCCGCCGGGCTGCGCAACCGCTTCCCCGGACGGGTCCACCTCCTGGTCGACGGCTGCCAGTTCCGCTTCGACACCGAACGGCTGCGCCGCTATCTGGCCGAGGGGGCGATGGTGGCGATCACCGGCTCCAAGTTCTACGCCGGGCCGAGCTTCTCCGCCGCGCTGCTCGATCCCGGGGCGGAGCGGACGGAGGAGCCGGTGGACAATCCCGGGCTGCTGCTGCGCTGGCAGGTGGCGCTGGAGGTGATGGAGCGGCTGCAGCGGTTGCCGCGCGACGCCCGCTCGGCCTTCATCGCCGACTTCCACACACGGCTTGGGGGGCGGCTGCGCCGGGAGCCCTTCCTGACGGAACTGCCGGCACCGGGGGGGGATCGCACCATCCTCGCCTTCATCCCGGGGGGGGCGGAGGCCCCCTTCACCCTGGAGGAGTCGATGGCGCTCCACCGCATGCTGCAGCTGGATTGCCGCCCCGCCGTCCAGCTCGGCCGCCCCTTCCCCGCCGGCAGCCACCCGCAAGGAGGCGCCCTCGGCGCCCTGCGCCTGAGTCTGAGCGCCCCGCTGGTCGTTGAAGCACTCAGCGATGACGATCAGCATTCCATTGTCGATCAGGCGATGCGTGCGCTCGATTGCACGCTGGCGGTCGGGCACCGCTTGCGCCGCGCTGGAGGTGGAGATGCAGTGGAGTGATCTCAAATCGATCATCGCCGACGCCGCCCCGACGCTCGGCTCCCTGCTCGCCGGCCCCGCCGGAGGGGCCGTGGGCGCACTGATCGCCAGAGCGCTCGGGGTGGAGCCCTCGGCCGACAAGGTGGCCGAGGCCATACACAGCGACCCCGAGGCGGCCGTCAAGCTGCGCCGGCTCGAACTGGAGCAACAGCAGCGGCTGACCGAGATGCTGTTGCGCCACGACGAAACCCGCCTCTCCGAGGTCAACCGGACGATGCGGGCGGAGTACGCCCAGGAGGACGCCTATGTCAAGCGGTGGCGCCCGACGCTGGGCTACGCCGTCACCCTCACCTGGGTGATCACTTGGTTCGCCGTGGTCTACGTCATCGTCTGGCGGCCGGAGCGGGCGCCCGCGGTCATCTCCGCCCTCGCCCAGGCCCAGACCATGTGGGGCGTGGCGTTGGCGGTGCTGGGCATCGGAGTGGTCAAGCGCAGCCATGACAAACAGGTGGCGGCGGGCCAGCAACCGACCGGCCTGCTCGGGGCACTGCTGAAGCGGTGACGCCTGCGGGCTGCGACGCGGCATTCGGGTGGAATGGGGGGATCCGGATGGGTACGAGGGGTTGCGGTTGCGTGCAACCCCCCTGACCCTTCGCCATGTGATCTGGTGGCGCTTCAGGGACTCGAACCCCGGACACGCGGATTATGATTCCGCTGCTCTAACCAACTGAGCTAAAGCGCCATCCTGGAACGAAGGAGAAGGAGCGCAGACGACCGCACCTATCGCCCTCCGCAGCAGAGGGGCGGATGATATCGACCACGGTCGGCAGATGTCCACCCCATCCGGCCGATCGCCGATTGCCAACGAAGGAGCATGGCGCAGCATGCAGGGCCATGCCCTTCCCGCCCATCCTGCCGGCGGTCCGGTGTGAAACCGGAACGCATCCACCCGATGCCGCCGTCATCTGGCTCCACGGCCTGGGCGCCGACGGCCACGACTTCGAACCGGTGATCGGGCAACTGGAGCTCGCCGATCTCGCCGTCCGCTTCGTCCTGCCGCATGCACCGGCGATGCCGGTCACCGTCAACGGCGGCTACATCATGCCGGCATGGTACGACATCCGCAGCAGCGACCTCACCGCAGAGGTGGATGCCGCCGGCATCGACCGGGCGGCGGACGCCATCGACCGGCTGGTCGAACGCGAGGCGATGCGCGGCATCGAACCCCGCCGGATTCTGTTGGCCGGATTCTCGCAGGGGGCGGTGGTGGCGCTGCGCTGCGGCCTGCGCAAACCTCATGCCATCGGCGGCATCATCGCCCTCTCCGGCTATCTGCCCTTCGCCGTGGAGCAGGCGGATGCGGAGGCTCCCCCGCTCTTCCTCGGCCACGGCATCCACGACACCATCGTCCCCTTCGCCCTGGGCGACCGCGCCCGCCGCCTGCTGCAGGATGCAGGCTACCGCGTCTCGTGGCACAGTTGGCCGATCGACCACGGCGTCTGCCCGGAGGAGATCGCAGGGATCGGACGCTGGATTCGACGACGATTACAGCAGGAAACGAAGCAACCATGACCGCCACACTGAAGTATGAGGGCAAGGGTAAGCGGCTGTTCGCCACCGATGAACCGGGCGTGCTGATCCAGCAGTTCAAGGACGACGCCACCGCCTTCGACGGCAAGAAGCATGCGGTGATCGCCAGCAAGGGGGTGCTCAACTGCGCCATCTCCACCTTCTTCTTCGAGCAGCTGGCCGCCGCCGGCATCCCCAACCACATGATCGCCCGCTGCGGCGAGGATACGATGCGCGTACACGAGCTGGAGATGTACCCGGTCGAGGTGGTGGTGCGCAACATCGCCGCCGGCTCCATCTGCAGGCGCCTCGGCCTGGAGGAGGGGCTGGTGCTCGCACGGCCGCTGACCGAGCTGTTCTACAAGTCCGACCCGCTGGGCGACCCGATGATCAACAGTGAGCACGCCGCGCTCTTCGGCTGGGCCAGCGAGGAGGAGACCACGCGGATGCGGGCGATGGCCCGGAAGGTCAACCGCTGTCTGCGCGCGCTGCTGGAGCCGGTCGGCATCACGCTGGTCGACTTCAAACTCGAGTTCGGCCGGCTGAACGGCGCCATCGTGCTGGGGGACGAAATCACCCCCGACGGCTGCCGCCTGTGGGATGCCGCCACCGGCCGCAAGCTGGACAAGGACCGCTTCCGCCACGACCTGGGCGGCCTGAGCGAGGCCTACGCCGAGGTCGCCCGACGGCTGGAGATTCCGCTGGCGTTCTCCGACGGCGGGAACGCATCCCCCCGGCAACAGACGATCCGACAAGGAGGCTGACCATGACCATCCCCGACGACCTGCTCTACACCAAGGAGCACGAATGGATACGCGAGGCAGAGGGCGTTGCCACCTGCGGTATCTCCGACCACGCGCAGGAGGCGCTCGGCGACGTGGTCTTCGTCGAGCTGCCCGAAGTAGGCGCCACCACCGAGGCCGGCCAACCCTTCGCCGTGGTCGAATCGGTCAAGGCGGTCTCCGATGTCTACGCCCCGGTCTCCGGCGAGGTGATCGAGGTCAACGAGGAGCTGGAGCAGCATCCGGAACTGGTCAACACCGACTGCTACGGCCGGGGGTGGATCGCCAGGATCCGCATCGAGGGGGAGCGGGTCGAACTGCTCGACGCCGAGGCCTACGCCACCTTCCTACAGGAGTAGCGCGGTGCGCTTCCTGCCCAACAGCGCGGCCGACCGCCGGGCGATGCTCGAGCGCATCGGCGCGGGCTCGATCGCCGAGCTGTTTGCCGACATCCCCGCCCGCTACCACCTGCCGCCGGGCAGCCTCGATCTGCCGCCGGCCGCCTCGGAGTGCGCCATCCGGCGCAAGTTCCAGGCCGCATCGGCCCGCAACCTGCATGCCGCAAGCCACCGCTGCCTGCTGGGCGGCGGCACCTACCACCACTTCATCCCGGCGGCGGTCGATTACATCCTCGGACGGGGCGAGTTCCTCACCGCCTACACCCCCTACCAGCCGGAGATCAGCCAGGGCACGCTGCAGGCGCTGTTCGAGTTCCAGACCATCGTCGCCCGCCTGCTGGGGATGGAGGTGGCCAACGCCTCGATGTACGACGCCGCCACCGCCGTCGCCGAGGCGGCGCTGATGGCGCAGCGGGTGACCCGCAGGCGGCGGGTGGTGGTCGCCGAATCGGTCAACCCGCGCTACCGTGCGGTCTGCCGCACCTACCTGCGGCAGCAGGAGGCCCCACTGGTCACCATTCCCTGCCCCGGCTACCAGACCGACATCGAGCAACTGGCCGAGGCCGTCGACGACACCACCGCCGCAGTGGTGGTGCAGACCCCCGACTTCTTCGGCGCGGTGCATCGCCTCGAACCGCTGCGCGCCGCCTGCGACCGCCACAAGGCGCTGCTCGTCGTCGCCTTCTCCGACGCCACCGCCTTTGCTCTGCTCGACCCGCCGGGAGCGATGGGGGCGGACATCGCCGTCGGCTCCGGGCAAGCACTGGGCATCCCGATGAGCTACGGCGGGCCGCACATCGGGCTGTTCGCCTGCAAGGCGCGCTACCTGCGCCAGATGCCCGGCCGCCTGTGCGGTGCGACGGTCGACGCCGACGGCAGGCGCGGCTTCGTGCTCACCCTCTCCACCCGCGAGCAGCACATCCGCCGCGAACGGGCCACCTCCAACATCTGCTCCAACCAGGGGTTGATGGCGCTGGCCGTGACGGTCCACTGCACCCTGCTCGGCGCCGACGGCCTGCGGCGGGTGGCGATCAAGTCGGCCGCGGCGCTCCAGCGGCTGCTGGAGCTGCTGCCTCCCGCCGTGGAGCGGGCGCCGGGGGTACACTTTCACGAGACGGTACTCACCTTCCCCGATCAGAAGATTCGGGATGCGCTCTGCTCCCGGGCCGAATCGGAGGGGATCTTCGCCGGCATCCCGCTGGAGCGGCTCTGTCCCGAGGCCGATCGGCGGGCGCTGCTCGTCGCCACCACCGAAATGGTCGAGGAGGAGGATCTGATCCGTCTGGCGCGGTGGAGCGCCGAGCTGATCGGCTGACCGCAACGCGGCGGCCCCCACTGCCGTGAAGCCCGGCCTCCCAGGCGGACCTGGCGCACCGGTGGCGGCCACCCCGGCGAACGCGCTGCGCATCGTCGGCGGAAACCAACTCAAACTCGCCCCCGGCGCGCGGGTGACCATGCAGGTGGCCCGGCGCGACCGGGATCTGGTCCTCCTGAGCGACGGCCGGCGCACCGTGATGGTCGAGGGGCTGCCCCCCTCCCTGCGGCAGGGCACACGCATCACCCTGTTTCGCGGCGGCGACGGCGCACTCCACTGGAGCAGGGCTTACGATGCGCCGGCGGCACAGCCGCCGCAACCCACATCCCCCTCCGGTGTCCAGCCACCCCCATCCGGCACGGCGGCAGGCGAGGGCATCGTCGTCCGGCTGCTCGACCTCCAGCCGGCGACCGGCGGGCGCGGCCGCCCCGGCGAAAAGGGTCCGACTCCCTCCTCCCCCCCAGGGCGTGCACCGCTCCTCCCCACCGGCATGGTGCTGGAGGGGAGGGTCGGCGCACGCGATGGATCGACCATGGAGCTGCTGCTCGCCCCCTGGCGACGGCAGGATGGGGTCGACCGATACCCGAGCGGGCCGCTGCGCATCACCACCTCCGCCATGCCCGGCGCCCGCACCGGCATGCGGGTGGCGCTGCAGATCGAAGCAGACGGGCGGGCGCACCTGTTCCTGGCGGGAACGCCCCAGCCGACGCCGTCCCCCACCCTCTCCGGCACCGGCGGAACCGCCGCCTCCGCCAGGGCGGAGCCGATCCAGGCGCTGCTCGCCGCCATCCCCGAAGGGGAGACGGCGCTGCTCCAGGTCGAAGCGGTCGGACAGAGGGGGGAGGAGGGCATGCAACTGCGCATGGGCGCACGCCGCTTTCTCGCCCCCGCGCCGCCCCCCCGACTGGCCGGGCGCATCCACGCCGGTGACGGGCTGATGCTGCGCAACGCATCCTCCTCCACCGATCCGACGAAGACGGCTTCGCAGGATCAGCCAAGCGGCCGACTGGAGGCGGTACGCCTCCTCCCGGCGCTCGACGGCATCGCGCAGCGGCTGCTCCGCGCCCGCTCGGCCGACCGGCCTCCCCCCATCGCCGAAACCCTCACCCGCCTGCTGCACATGCGCAGCAACGCGGAGGAGGCAGGAGTCGACGAACAAGCCCCCGTCTTGAAGAGGGAGCGCCGAGCGGTGCCGGAGGAGATCCAGGGGGGGGACCGGCGGGAGAGGCTCCTTCAGCAGCTCGACCGCTGGCTGGAGCGGGCACGGGTCGATGCGGACCGGCCGCTGACCGGGGCACGGCTGGCGGAGATCATCGACCACGCGGGCCACGCCCTGGAGCGGAAGTTGCTGCAGCTCGCACACGCGCCGGGGACGACCGGCGCCATCCCTTCCCCTCTGCCGGATGAGGATCTGAAGGCGATCCTGCTGCGACTGATGGCCGACCACGCTCCGCCATCCCCGGCCGATGGCGTGCAACGCGGTACTACACGTCCCGACGAGGCCGGAAAACCGCCGCGCCCCGAGGCAGAGCGTGCGCAGACCGCAGAACCCGACCGGAGGAAGGGAGCACCGGGGCCGACCACCGGCGCAAACGCGGTACGCCAGGAGGCGGCCCAAGGAGTGCAGCGGATCGAGGGCAGCCAGCTCCACGCGCTGCTCTCCACCCTCCACCACCAGCCGGTGCGGGTGGAGTTCCCCCTCGCTGCATGGCAACAGCTGGTCACGGTGCAGATGGCGCTGGTCGACGAAGGGGCGACAGAGCCAGGGCAGGATGGCCGGCGGGAAGGCGACGCGCGTCCGCTGCGGGTGCTGATCGCACTCGATCTCTCCGCCCTGGGGGCGATCCGCATCGATGCGGCCATCGCTCCGACGCTGGTGAGTGCACGCATCCATCTGGAACAGGAGGCCGCCGAGCGCTTCGTCGCCGACCATATCGACCGGTTGCAGGAGCGGCTGCACACCGCGGGATTCGATCGGGTGCAGCTCACCACCACCTCCCGACCTCCGGAGCCCGCCCGGGCCGAACAGTTCGCCCGCATGGTGCAGATGGTGCCAGCAACCCGCGGCATGCTGGACATCGAGGCATGACGACGAAGCGGCGTGAGCGGACGAGGAACACGCGCTATCGTCAACCGGCGGCGGTGGCGCTCAACTGGAACCCGCTGATCGATGCGCTCCCCTATGTATCGGCCAGCGGGCGCGGCGCGGAAGCGGAACGGATCCTGAAGTTGGCCGCCGAGCACGACATCCCGATCCACCACGACGAGGATCTGCTGCAGGTTCTCTCGCTGCTCGATGTCGGCGCGCAGATCCCGGATGCGGTCCATGACGCGGTGGCCGAAATCCTCGCCTTCGTCTTCTGGACCAACCAACGCTACGCGGAGATTCTCGGCGGCGGAACCCATGCGCCACCGACAAGAGCGCGATAGCCTTTCCCCATGCGGCCGAGGATCATGTTTGCGCTGCTGCCGCTTCTGCTGTCGCTCCTCCCCGGATGCGACCAGGAGGCCCCGCAGCCGATCCAATGGCAACTGCCGCTGAGCCCGCCGTCCGATCCCCACCGCGGAACCCGCGATGCCACTCCGCCGGCATGGGCGGCGGCGCATTCGGGGGAGATCACGCTGCGGCTGCTCTCCAGCGCCACCGCCAGACAACACCGCCTGCGTATTCCGATGGGTGGAGCGGTGGAGCTTGAGGGGCTCTCCATCCGGCTGCTCGGGCTGGCCGGTGGGTTGCGCATCCACAGCGACGGACGGATGTTCGACGACCCCGCCACCGACAACCCCGCCGCCTTCCTGCGCATCGACAAGGAGGGGCGCATACGTTTCTCCGGCTGGCTCTACCAGCGCTTTCCCGAGATGTTCACGCCCGACATCCCGGGGTGGAAGTTTTTCCTCGACAACGTTAGCATTCACCCGCTTCCGGCCGCCTCCGACGCCGAAGCGCCCTCTCCCCGCTCCCTTAGCTCAGCTGGATAGAGCATCTGACTACGAATCAGAAGGTCGGGCGTTCGAATCGCTCAGGGAGCGCCAGGTACAAGCAAGGGGTTGCGAGCAATCGCAGCCCCTTTTGCATGCTCCGGACCGGCCCCGACTGCGATGCAGAGACGCCCAACAACCACGAGATGCGCCCGATATCTGGCGGAAGGGGTGGGATTCGAACCCACGAATGGTCACCCATTGCCGGTTTTCAAGACCGGTGCATTCAGCCGCTCTGCCACCCTTCCGGAACGCGCCCCCTCGCTTGCGCAGGCTAGCTGAGGAGGAGATGCCGCTCAACGCGGGCCGAGGCTGATGGCGGCCTCGACCGGATTCATCCGCCGGCA
>RFFX01000048.1 GCA_003696765.1 Zetaproteobacteria bacterium
CCACCTGGCCCGGGTGGAGAACCTCGCCGCCGTTCCGCTGGTGGCCGAGGCGCTGCCGGCGCTGGCCCGGGCCTACCGCCGGGGGGTCGACTCGGCCGAATACCGGGAGACGGCGGCGCGCTACGGCGATTTCCTCACCGGATATCTGCACCGCTGGGGCTACTACGACCTCTTTCTGATCGGCAGTGACGGGGAGATCCTCTTCACCGTCAAGCACGAGTCGGACTTCGCCACCAACCTGCTGCATGGCCCCTACCGCCACAGCGGCCTGGCCCGGGTGTTCCGCGCCGCTGTGCGCCAGATGGAGACCGGCAACAGCAAATTCGCCTACTACCCGCCGTCGCGGGAGGCGGCCGGCTTCGTCGCCGTACCGGTGCTGCACCACGGGCGGCTGGTCGGGGTGGTGGCGTTGCAGTTCGATATCGAGGCCTTCTACCGCGTGGTCGGCGACCTGACCGGGCTGGGCGACAGCGGCGAGGTGGTGGTGGGCGATGAGGTGGACGGTCGCATCCTGATCACCGCACCGCTGCGCCACGACCCGAACGCGGCGTTCCAGCGGACGGTGGGACAAGCCGGCGGGGCGGCGCTGCCCATCCGCGCCGCCGCGCGGGGGACGAGCGGCATGGGCGAGATGGTCGACTGGCGCGGCCGGCCGGTGCTGGCGGTGTGGCAATACCTGCCGGCGCTCGACTGGGGCATGGTGGTCAAGATCGACGCCGACGAGGTCTACGGCCGCTGGCAGGGGCTGCAGAAAGAGATGATGGCATTGTTCAGCGCCGCGCTGATCATCGCTTGCCTGCTGATCTACCTTTTCGCCCGGCTGCGCAGCCAAAGCCTCGAACGGTTGACCGCCTTCGCCCGAAGCTGGCGGCCGGGGGCATCGACCGCCGAGCTGGATGCGCTCACCGGCATCGGCAACGAGGTGGGGGTGCTGGCCCGGTCGCTGGGCGGAACCATCGAAGGGATCGAGGCGGCGCAGCGCGAACAGCAGCGGCTCAATGAAGCGCTCGCCGAGCAGAACCGGCGGCTCGACGCGCTGGTCGCCGAGCGTACCGCCCGGCTGCGCGCGGTGCTGGAGCACGCCGCCGACGGCATCGTGGTCGCCGACCGCGCCGGCGTGATCCGCCAGGCCAATCCGGCGCTGGCCCGCATCTTCGGCTACGACGACGCGGCAGCGATGGTCGGCATGGAGCTGACCGAGCTGATGCCCGAGGCGTACCGGGCGCGGCTGCAGGAGCGCGCCGGCCAGGAGGCGCTTCCGCCGGTCGATCTGGCGGTTGAGCTCGAGGGGCGGCGCCGCACGGGGGAGAGCGTCCCGCTCGAAATCCGGGTAACCGAAATGGAGGTGGGCGGCGAACGGCTCTACCTGGGGATGGTGCGCGACATCAGCGCCCGCCGCCGGCTGGAGGAGGAGCAGCGCCGGCTGGCCGCGGCGGTGGAGCATGCCGAGGACGCCATCTTCGTCACCGACGCCGATGGGGTGATCCGCTATGCCAACCCCGCCTACGAGCGCCTCTCCGGCTACAGCGCCGGCGAGCTGCTCGGCAGGACGCCGGCCATGGTCAAGAGCGGCGAGATGAGCCGTGCGTTCTACCGCAAGATGTGGCCGACCATCCTCGCCGGCCGCCGCTGGCGCGCCGAGTTCGTCAACAAGCGCAAGGACGGCACCCGCTACGAGGTCGACCAGTCGATCTCGCCGATCAAGGACGACGCAGGCCGTCTGGTCGGCTTCGTCTCGGTGCAGCGCGACATCACCGATGAGAAGAAGCAGCGCGAGCAGCTCGAGCACACCCAGCGGCTGGAGTCGCTCGGCGTGCTGGCCGGCGGCATCGCCCACGACTTCAACAACCTGCTCACCGCGATCATGGGCAATGCGGCGCTGGCCCGCATGCGGCTCGATACGACCCATCCGGCGGTGAAGATGCTCGACCATGTCGAGCAGGCCAGCGAGCGGGCGGCGGCCTTGTGCAAGCAGATGCTCGCCTATTCGGGCAAGGGCAAGTTCGTCGTCGAGGCGGTCGACCTGAGCGCCCTGGTCGAGGAGATGACCTCGCTGCTGCAGGTCTCGATCAGCAAGAGCGTGGTGCTGCGGCTCGACCTGTCGCGCCAGTTGCCGCCGATCGAGGCCGATGTGGCGCAGATGCAGCAGGTGGTGATGAATCTGGTGATCAACGCCTCCGAGGCGATCGGCGAGAAGAGCGGGGTGATCACCATCCACACCGGCGCGATCGAGGTCGATCAGGCCTACATCGAGACCACCTACCTCCAGGATCGCATCCAGCCCGGCCGCTTCGTGGTGCTGGAGGTCTCCGACACCGGCTGCGGTATGGACGAGGAGACGCAAAAGCGGATCTTCGACCCCTTCTTCACCACCAAGTTCACCGGCCGTGGGCTGGGGATGAGCGCGATCCTCGGCATCGTCCGCGGCCACCACGGGGCGATCAAGCTCTACTCCGAGCCGGGCAAGGGGACCACCTTCAAGCTGCTCTTCCCCTGCGCCGCGCTCGATCCGACGGCAGGCAGCGCCGCGCGGGCGGCGACGGCCAGTGGAGAGGGGATGGCGCAGGGTTCCGGCACGGTGCTGGTGGTCGATGATGAGGAGACCATTCGGGTCACCGCCGCGGCGATGCTCGAGGATGTCGGCTTCACCGTGCTCACCGCCGCCGACGGCGCCGAGGGGGTGGAGCTCTTCCGCGCCCACCACGAGGAGATCCGCGCCGTGCTGCTCGACATGACCATGCCGCGCATGAATGGCGAGGAGGCGTTCCGCGAGATGCGGCTGATCGATCCGACGGTGCGGGTGGTGCTCTCCTCGGGCTACAACGAGCAGGAGGCCACCAGCCACTTCGCCGGCAAGGGGCTGGCCGGCTTCATCCAGAAGCCCTACGCGCCGGAGGCGTTGCAGCAGAAGATGGTGGCCATCGCCATGGCCGGGGCGGATGGCGCGTAGGGCGGGCGAGTTGTCGGTAGTCGGCAGGAGCGGATTCCCATCCGCGAACCGTAGGAGCGGTCTCCTGACCGCGAACGGCGATGGCGCCCACGAAGCGCGGGTGCGTTGAGCACGAGGCTCAACTGGCCGCGCACCGAGTTCGTGCTGTCGGTCGCCCGGCTCTCCCAGTTCCCGCGCAGCGGAATGCCGTCGGTCGCCGTCGCCGGCGCCTCCAATGTCGGCAAATCGTCGCTGCTCAACGCCCTCTTCGGCCGTCGCGGGCTGGCCAGGAGCTCCAAGCGCCCCGGCTGCACCCGGCTGCTCAACCTCTTCGCCGTCGATGAGCGGCTGTTGATGGTCGATCTCCCCGGCTACGGATTCGCCCGCGCGGCCAGGCGCGAGCAGGCCGGCTGGGGGCGGTTGATCGAGGGCTACCTCACCGCCGAACAGCGCCCCGACCGGGTGTTGCTGCTGCTCGACATCCGCCACGGCCCCAAGCCGCACGACCTGCAGTGGATCGCGTGGCTCAACGCGGCGGCGATCCGCTGGATCCCGGTGGCCACCAAGGCGGACAAGCTCTCCGGCAACCGGCGGGCGGTGCGGCTGCGGGAGATGTGCGCGGCGCTGGGCGGCATGCTGCAGCCGCTGCCGGTCTCGGCGCTCAAGGGCGATGGCATCGAGATGCTGCGCGGTGTGATTGAACAGGAGGTTGGAATCGAGTGAACGATTCGGGATTGAGCCATCAGAGCCTGCGACAGCAGCACGACACCCTGACCGTGGCGACCGGCGGCCGCGGCTGCCACCCGATCGGCGACCGGGTGCAGGCGGCGGTCGCAGCCAGCGGCATGCGCTGCGGCGTGGCCCACCTGCTGGTGCAGCACACCAGCTGTTCGCTCATGATCCAGGAGAACGCCGACCCGTCGGTGTTGCGCGACATGGAGGCCTTTCTCGCCCGCATCGCCCCCGACGGCGATCCGGCCTACCGCCACGCCAGTGAGGGCGACGACGACATGGCCGCCCACATCCGCATGGCGCTGACCCAGGCGGCGCTGTCGATCCCCTTCGTCGACGGTCGGCTGCGGTTGGGCATCTGGCAGGGGATCTTCCTCTACGAGCACCGCTATGCGCCGCACCAGCGGCGGGTGGCGCTCCACCTGATCGGCGCATGAGGGATCGAGAGGGGCGCGGCGGGGCGGCATTGGAGGAGGCGCGGCTGATCCTGACCACCGTCGACGATGCACAAGCCGCCGAGCGGCTGGCCTGCGGGCTGGTCGCCGAACGGCTGGCCGCCTGCGTGCAGGTCTCGTCGCCAGTGGTCTCCCACTACCGCTGGCAGGGGAAGCAGGAGCAGAGCCGCGAGCTGCGGCTGGAGATCAAGCTGCTGCCCGCAACCCTGGATGCGGCGCTCGACTGGCTGGCGGCCCACCACCCCTACGACACGCCGGAGCTGATCGTGCTGCCGGTGCAGGCTGCGCGACGCTACGCCGACTGGATGAAGTTGGAGCTCGCCGCGGGGGGGCAGTAGCCTTGGCCGGAGGTGGATCGGCGGCGGTCCGGACGGTTTGCACCGGAGAAAAACGGAAGGAGCAATCTATTGGATATCAGTAAGATTCCGGCTGGGCGCGACGTGCCCGACGAGGTCAACGTGGTCATCGAGGTGCCGCAGCACGGCGACCCGATCAAGTACGAGCTGGACAAGGCATCGGGCGCGGTCTTCGTCGACCGCTTCATGCATACGGCGATGCACTACCCGTGCAACTACGGCTTCGTGCCCAACACCCTGTCGGAGGATGGCGATCCGGTCGATGTGCTGGTGGTGAGCAGCTTCGCGCTGATGCCCGGCTGCGTCATCCCCTGCCGGCCGGTCGGGGTGCTGCTGATGGAGGACGAGGCGGGCAGGGACGCCAAGGTGGTGGCGGTGCCGGCGCCGAAGGTGAAGCCGGTCTACGACCATGTCCGGGAGGTGGAGGACCTGCCCGACTTCCTGCTGGGGCAGATCAAGCACTTCTTCGAACACTACAAGGATCTGGAACCGGGCAAGTGGGTCAAGGTGACCGGCTGGGGCGACCGTGCCACTGCCCGCCGCGAGATCGTCGACGCCATCGCCCGCTTCGAAGGACGGGGGGGATGACCGTGAAGCCGTCATAACAGATCACACCGCAAAAAGTCCCTCCATGGACTTTTTGCTTGACGGCGATCGAAGAGCGCGGTCTTCGATCGCCTTACAAAACAGTCGCTTGCATGCGCAAGATCCCGTTTTGTAAGGCCGTCCATGGCCGCGATGATGGTTTCTTGCGAAACCATCATAACAAACGATCGATTGTCGGATGAGGAGTGACGCCGCCATGGAGGGCGGCGTTGCGATCGGTGCCATGAACAACGAGCAGCAGATTCCCTACTCTCCCGGGCTGGCCGGAGTACCCGCCTGCGAGTCGGCCGTCTCTTCGATCGACGGCACCCACGGACGGCTGGAATACCGCGGCATCGACATCGAGACACTGGCCGAACACTCCAGCTTCGAGGAGACGTGCTGGCTGCTGCTCCACGGGCGGCTGCCCCGGCGCGAGGAGCTGGCCGCTTTCGACTCCGGCCTGCGCCACCACCGGCGGATCAAGTTCCGTATCCGCGACATCATGAAGTGCTTCCCAGAGTCGGCCCATCCGATGGATGCGCTGCAGGCCTGTGTCGCGGTGCTGGGGATGTTCTATCCGCTGCCGCGCTCCCTGGACGGTGAGCTGCCCGAGCCGCTGGTCGAGGAGGTCTGCCTGCGGCTGATCGCCAAGCTGCCGACGCTGGTCGCCGCCCATGCCCGCATGCGCAACGGCGACGACCCGATCCCGCCGCGCGACGACCTGTCGCACGCAGGAAACTTCCTCTACATGCTCACCGGCGAAGAGCCCGATCCGCTGGCCGAGCGGATCATGGACGTGGCGCTGATCGTCCATGCCGAACACACCATGAACGCCAGCACCTTCGCCATGCTGGTGACCGCCTCCACCCTGGCCGACCCCTACACCGCGATCAGCGCCGCCATCGGAGCGCTCTCCGGCCCGCGCCACGGCGGTGCCAACGAGAGCGTGCTGGCCATGCTCGACGAGATCGGCAGCGTCGAGCGGGCCGAGTCCTACCTGCACGAGAAACTGGAGCGGCGGGAGAAGATCGTCGGGCTGGGACACCGCATCTACAAGACCAAGGATCCCCGCGCCACGCTGCTGCAGCGCCTCTACGGGGAGATGGTGAGCAAGTTCGGCCCCGACCCGACCTACGAGATCGCCCGCCGGATCGAAGAGCTCTCGGCCGGCACGCTGGGGAAGAAGGGGGTCTGCCCCAATGTCGATTTCTACTCGGGCATCGTCTACCGCAAGCTGGGCATCCACACCGACCTGTTCACCCCGATCTTCGCCATCGCCCGCGTCGCCGGCTGGCTGGCCCACTGGAAGGAGCAGCTCGGCCACAGCCGCATCTACCGGCCGAGCCAGATCTACGTCGGCGACCACCATCGCGAGTTCGTCCCGATCGACCGGCGCTGACCGGGGCCAGCGACCGACGCGTCGCACCGCAGGGGCGGGGCGTCGCACCCTAAAGTTCCTCCGCCCCCTGCCGATGAACCATGACACTCTGCGTCGAACGCGGGGTGCGCAGCCTGACGCGCGCCCGGCATCCGCGGCCAGGAGGGCCGCGCAAAACCGAAGCCCGCGCATGCTGACGACGGTTTTGTGAGGGAATCGAAGAGCGCGCCCTTCGATTGCTGTGAAGCAAGGCGACCATGGACGGACGTCTTGCGATCTCTGATCAAGGATGACCATCCGGCCGACCACGCCACTCGCCCTGCGCATCCTGCAACAGCATGAGCGAAGAAGGGAGATCTCCTTCGCCCGTGAAGCGCCGGCCAACGTGGTGGACAAGGTCTCGCTCTCGATGAGCAAGCGGATGGATGGGGGCGCGGAGGCGAAAGAGAGCCCGGCCGAACCGCGGACGGAGACCAGGCCGAAGCCGCTTCCACAGTCCTACAGCTACCGCAGCGGCCGACGCTGACCGCGCACCGACCATCGGCCGCCGGGAGCCCCGTTCGGGGAAGGGATTCCCCGGCTACTCCTTCCGCAACAACTGGCGCAGCCGCTGATTGACCAGCGCCGGGTTGGCCTTGCCCCGGCTGGCCTTCATCACCTGCCCGACGAAGAAGCCGAAGAGCCGCTCCTTGCCGCCGCGCCAGGCGGCGACCTCTTCGGGGTGGTCGGCCAACACCCGGCGGATCATGGCGTCGATGGCATCGCTGTCGCTGACCTGCTTCAGCCCCCTTGCCTCGATGATGGCATCGGCGGAGTCGCCGCTCTCGACCATCGCATCGAGCACATCCTTGGCGATCTTGCCGGAGATGGTGCCATCGGCGATGCGATCGAGCAGCGCGCCCAACGCCTGCGCGGAGACCGGAGAGGCGGTGATCTCGCTGCCCCGCTCATTGAGCCGGCCGAGCAGCTCGTTGGCCAGCCAGTTGGCGCAGCGCTTGGGATCGGCGTGGGCGGCGACCAGCGCCTCGAAGTAGTCGGCCAGCTCGCGGCTCTGGCTCAGGACGTCGGCGTCGTAGGCGGAGAGGCCGTACTCCTGCTCGAAGCGGGCGCGCAGCGCGGCGGGCAGCTCCGGCATGGCGGCGCGGATGCGCTCCACCTCGTCGGCGGTGATGCGCAGCGGCGGCAGGTCGGGCTCGGGGAAGTAGCGGTAGTCGTGCGCCTCCTCCTTGCCGCGCATCGAGCGCGACACGCCGGCGGAGGAGTCGAACAGGCGGGTCTCCTGCACCACCCTCCCGCCATCCTCGATCAGCTCGATCTGGCGGTGGATCTCGTAGTCGATGGCCTGCTTGATGAAGCGAAAGGAGTTGAGGTTCTTCAGCTCGGCGCGGGTGCCGAACGGCGTGCCCGGCCGGTGGACCGAGACGTTGGCATCGCAGCGGAACTGCCCCTTCTCCATGTCGGCGTCGGAGACCCCGAGAAATCGCACCAGTTGGTGCAGCTGCTTGAGGTAGGCCACCGCCTCGTCGGCGCTGCGCATGTCCGGCTCGGAGACGATCTCCATCAGCGGCACGCCCGAGCGGTTGAGGTCGATGTGCGACACCCCCTCCAACCCCTCGTGCATCGATTTGCCGGCATCCTCCTCCAGATGGATGCGGGTGATGCCGATGCGCTTCTCCCGACCGTCGACGCAGATGTCGAGGTGACCGTGCTCGACCAGCGGCAGGGGGAACTGGGTGATCTGGTAGCCCTTGGGCAGGTCGGGATAGAAATAGTTCTTGCGGTCGAAGCGTGACTCCAGGTTGATGGTGGCCTCGATCGCAAGGCCGGTGAGCACCGTCTTCTGCACCGCCTCGCTGTTGAGCACCGGCAGTTGACCGGGCATGCCGAGGCAGACCGGGCAGACCTGGGTGTTGGGTTCGGCCCCGAAGGCGGTGGAACAGCCGCAGAAGGCCTTGGTTTTGCTGTTGATCTGCACGTGGACTTCCAGTCCGATGACCGCCTCCCAGCTCATTTCCGATCACACCGCAACGCATCCTTCCATGGACGTTTTGCTCGACGGCAATCGAAGAGCGTGCTCTTCGATTGCCTTACAAAACCGTTGGTTGCCTGCGCAACCTCCGGTTTTGCACGGCCGTCCATGGCCGCGGATCCCGGCATCAGATGCCCCGTCATGCTTCCTCCCCGAAGCCGGCCGGCGACCGGCTGCTCCAGTCGGTCGCCTGCTCGTAGGCGGCGGCGGCGGTGAGGATGCGCCCCTCCCGCCATGGCGGAGCGATCCACTGCAGCCCCACCGGCAGGCCGTCGACGAAGCCGCAGGGCTGCGACAAGCCGGGCAGACCGGCGAGGTTGACCGCGATGGTGAAGATGTCCGACAGGTACATGGTCAGCGGGTCGTCACACCGCTCGCCCAGCTTGAAGGCGGTGACCGGGCTGGTCGGCGTGGCGATGAGATCGACCTGCTCGAAGGCCTGGGCGAAGTCGCGTCGGATCAGCGTGCGCACCTGCTGCGCCTTCTTGTAGTAGGCGTCGTAGTAGCCGGCGGAGAGGGCGAAGACGCCGGTGAGGATGCGCCGCTTCACCTCGGCGCCGAACCCCTCGTCGCGACTGCGGGTGTACATATCGCGCAGATCCTCGGGGTCGGCGCACCGCCGGCCGAAACGGACGCCGTCGTAGCGCGCCAGGTTGGCCGATGCCTCGCTCGGCGCGATGACATAGTAGGCGGCGACGGCGTATTCGGTATGGGGCAGCGAGATCTCCACGATCTCCGCCCCCAACGCCGCGCACTGCTCCAGCGCCGCATCGATGCAGCGCCGCACACCGGCGTCCATGCCATCGATGAAGTATTCGCGCGGCCGGCCGATGCGCAGCCCCTTCATCGATGGCGCCCGGCAGGCAGCGAGCCAATCCACGGCCGGCGCGTCGGCGACACTGGTCGCATCGGCCGGATCGTGGCCACAGATCACCGCCGCGATGCGGGCGGTATCCTCCACCGTGCGGGTCATCGGTCCGGCCTGATCGAGCGAGGAGGCGAAGGCGATGATGCCGCGGCGCGACACCCGGCCGTAGGTCGGCTTCATGCCGACGATGCCGGTGAGTGCCGCTGGCTGACGGATCGAGCCGCCGGTGTCGGTGCCCAGCGCGGCCGGCGCAAGATGCGCCGCCACCGCCGCCGCCGAGCCGCCGGAGGAGCCGCCGGGGATCCGTTCGACATCCCATGGATTGCGGCAGGGGCCGAAGGCGCTGGTCTCGTTGGAGGAGCCCATGGCGAACTCGTCCATGTTGGTCTTGCCGAAGAGCACCGCGCCGGCCTCGCGCAGCAGGGTGATGACGTGGGCGTCGTACGGGGCGCGGAAATCGCCCAGGATGCGCGAGCAGCAGCGGGTGCGTCCCTGGCGGGTGCAGAAGATATCCTTGATCGCCACCGGAATCCCCTCCAGCGGACGGGCGCCGTGGCGGGCACGGTGGCGGTCGGAGGCGCGCGCCTGGTCGAGGATCGCCTCGGGCTCGAACTCGACGAAGGCATTGAGCAGATCGTTGTGGGCCTCCACGCGGGCGATGTAGCGGGAGGCGATCTCCTCGGCGCTTGCCTCGCCGGCGTCGAGCGCGGCGATCAGCCGGCTCAGGGTGGTTGGGTATTGTGTGCTGCTCATTCGATCACCTTGGGCACCACGAACAGGCCGCCATCGGTCTCGGGGGCGCAGGCGAGCAGCTCGTCGCGGCGGTTGGTGTTGGTCACCACATCGGGGCGGAGGATCAGCGCGCTGTCGTGCGGGTGGGCGGTCGGCGCCACACCGCTGGTATCCACCCGCTGCAGGGTATCGATGTAGGCGAGGATCCGGTCGAGCTGTGGGCCGAGCTCCGCCGCCTCCTCATCGGTCAACCCGATGCGGGCCAGCGCAGCGATGTGATGGAGATCGATATGCACTGATCAGACCGTAAAACGTCCGTCCATAGACCTTTCGCTTGGCGGAGATCGAAGGAAGCGCTCGTCGATCCCCTTGCAAATCCGTCGCTTGCACGCGCAAACTCCGGTACTGCGCCGCCCTCCGTGGCCGCCGCGAAGGGGCGGATGGTAGCGGGCGGGCGCGGCAGCGTCGATGGTTGCACGGTCGATGGCGGCGGCTACGCTGGCGCCCATGCGCAGCCGGGCGGAGACGACCGATCAGGCGTTGTTGCTGCGGCGCATCCCCTTCCGCGAATCGTCGCTGGTGCTCCACCTGTTGACCCGCGACCACGGACGGATCGCGCTGCTGGCCCGTGGGGCGCGCCGGCCGTCCAGCCGCATGCGCCCCCACCTCACCCTGCTGGCTCCCCTCTCCCTCCGGTGGGTGGAGGCGCGGTGCAGCGGCATGGGGACGCTGACCGCCGTGGCGCGCGGACGTGAACTGCTCCCCCCCTCCCACCACCTGGCCGGCCTGGAACTGCTGGCGCTCGCCGCCCGCCTCTTTCATGAAGGAGACGGACACGGCTTCGCCGAGTGCCACCGCTCCCTCGCGCTGCTCGGCGGCTTCGTGCTGCCGGAGGCGGGATGGATCGCCGCGGCGCTGGAGCTGCTGCATCGCGCCGGATGGATCGACACGCTCGATCGCTGCTGGCGATGCGGATCCCCGGCCGATCGGCTCTTCTGGAGCGCCGGCGGCTGCCGTTGCGGCACTTGCCTCGCAGGGGCACGCGGCCGGGAGATCGGGCAGGAGCTCCGCCGTCCCCTTGCCGCCCGGGAGTTCCGGTGGGACGATGCGACCCTTGCCCAGGGAAGGGAGATCGTCCGGACACTGGTGCGGCGTCTGGTGGAAGGGTAGCAATCCGTGGCGACCGCCCGCCGACGGTGTGGATGGGCGATCCATTCCCGTTGCCAACAAAACCGTCGCATGCATGCGCACGCCTCGGTTTTGCGCGGCACGCCGGCGCCGTGACGATGGCATCGAAACCATCGGTGAAGATCCCGCAAAGGAGCAGTGGAGCAGCAGCATGATCAGACTCGGTGTCAACATCGACCACGTCGCCACCATCCGGCAGGCGCGCGGCACCGACTATCCCGATCCGGTGTCGGCGGCCCTCCTGGCCGTCGATGCCGGGGCCGATGGCATCACCGCCCACCTGCGTGAAGATCGGCGCCATATCCAGGATCGCGACATGGCGCGGTTGGCCTGGCATCCGCGCATCGGCCACCTCAACATGGAGATGGCGCCGACCAACGAGATGGTGGCCATCTGCTGCGATCTGCGACCGCAGGCCTGCTGCCTGGTTCCGGAGCGACGCGCCGAGCTGACCACCGAAGGGGGGCTCGACGTGGCCGGCCACCGGCCGCGGCTGGCCTCGGTGGTGGCCCGGCTGCGCGAGGCCGGGGTTCGGGTCTCACTCTTCATCGACCCGGAGCCGGAGCAGATCCGGGCGGCACACGATATCGGCGCACCGGTCGTCGAGCTGCATACCGGCAGGTACGCCAACCTGAACGGGAGGGCGCGGGAAGGCGAGCTCCGACGGCTGCGTGCGGCGGCGGCGCAGGCCGCCGATCTGGGGCTGATCGTCCACGCCGGCCACGGCCTGACCCGCAGCAACACGCCACCGATCGCCGCCATCCCCCAGATCGCCGAGCTCAACATCGGCCACGCCATCGTCAGCGAGGCGCTCTTCGTCGGCCTGCCGCAGGCCATCGCCCGCTTCCGGCGGGTGATGACCCGGTGATCATCGGGATCGGCGTCGATCGGCTGACCATCGAACGGGTGCGCCGGGCAGCGGACCGCTTCGGCCCCCGCTTCCGCAGGCGCATCTTCACCCGCGAGGAGTTGCGGCAGGCCGACGCCAAAGGCGATCCCGAGCGCAGGCTGGCCATGCTCTTCGCCGCCAAGGAGGCGGTGGCCAAGGCGCTGGGCACCGGTTTCCGTGGGGGGGTGACGGCCCGCTCCATCGAGACGATCCATCTGGAGAGCGGCGCGCCGCAGGTGCGGCTGCACGACGGCGCGGCACGGGCCGCCGCGCGGCTTGGGGTGCGGCGCCTCCATCTCTCCCTCACCGACGAGGCGGGGGTGGCGATCGCCTTCGCCATCGCCGAACACCATGACGGCTAGCCCCGCCGGGGCCGCCCGCCTCTACCTGCTGCTGGCGCTGACCACGCTGCCGCTGACCCTGCTCTGGCAACGGCTGCTCGATCCGATCCCGGCGCCGCAGCTCTTCCCCATGCGCTTCTTCCAGAATGTGGTCGGCACCCTCGACGGCCGCAAGTGCGGCGACTATCCGGTCTGCTCGCTCTACGCACGGCAGGCGCTGCGCAAACACGGGCTGGTGATCGGCTCGTGGCTGGCCATGGACCGCATCATCCACGAAGTGGGTGACCTCGAACGAGGCCCCTTCATCCTCTACCAGGGCGAACGGCGGGTCTACGACCCGTTGGCGCGAAATGATTTCTGGCTGGACGACCGGTAGCATGCCGCCTGCGCGCCGCGCGTCGTGACTGGATGATGGAGATGGCAATGAACCGGAAAAACGAACGGATGCGAGGCTTCACCCTGCTGGAGATCATGGTGGTGCTGATCATCATCGGGGTGCTGGCGGCGATGGTCGCGCCGCGCTTCATCGAACGGGCCGACGAGGCCAAGGTGGAGGCGACCAAGGCGCAGATGCAGAATATCGCCCAGGCGCTCAAGCTCTACCGGCTGCAGCACGGCCGCTACCCCACCTCGGCCGAAGGGCTCAACGTGCTGGTGCAGCCGGACAAGGAGGGCAAACGCTACCTCGACCGCCTGCCCAAGGATGGCTGGGGCCACGATTTCGTCTACCTCTCGCCCGGCGTGCATGGCGACTTCGACCTCCTCTCCCGCGGCGGGGACGGCCGCCCGGGGGGCTCGGGTTTCGACGCCGACATCGGCAACTGGCAGCAGTAGCCCACGACGCGCTCCATCCATGATCACACTGCAAAAAGTCCGTCCGTGGGCTTTTTGCTTGACGGGGATCGAAGCGCGGGCGCGGCAATGCGTGCCGCACAGCGCCTGTGGGGTTGCATCGACCGACGACTGATAAACTTCCGTAGGGCAACCTGCGATCGGAGCGCGAAATCCGGCCCTGTTGCCGATCGGCCGCCCGGTCATGCGGGCGAAAGGAACGCGTAGGAGGCCGGTCGCCCTCATCGATTTGTGCCGGCTCGGCCTTCTCCCTACCATTCGCCGCCCGCCGCGCCCCTGCGCGGCATCCAAGCGGTTCGGACGTACCCATCGGGGTGTAGCTCAGCCTGGTAGAGCGCCGTCTTCGGGAGGCGGAGGCCGGAGGTTCAAGTCCTCTCACCCCGACCACTTCGCACCGCCGGCCGGAGCGGTCGGCGCCGGATGACGGCGCGGCATCCCGACCCGGGGCGCCGCATGTTCAGCCGCGAAGCGCGATCTGCTCCGCCTGCCGCTGTAGACCGCGGATCAGCGAGCGGTGGATCACCTTGAGCGAGAAGAGCAGCGGCACCGCCAGGATCAACCCGAAAAAGCCGAAGTAGTAGCCGCCCAGCATTACGCTGACCATCACGGTGAGCGGATGGAGGTTGGCCGATCTGGCCACGACCTTCGGGATCACGTAGCTGTTGTCGAAGGCCTGCGCGGCGAAGATCACCGCCAGCGCCAGCACGATCGCCTGCACGCTCGGGTGGTCGGAGATCAGCACCACCACCACCGGCGGCACCTTGGCCATGGCGATGCCGAAGAAGGGGATCATGTTGAGCAGGCCGACCAGCCCGCCGAGCAGCGGCGCGTAGTCGACGTCGACCAGCCAGAAGCCGAAGGTGCAGATCGCCGCCATGATCGTCGCCTGTGTGGCCACCCCGCCGATGTAGTTCATCAACTGCCGGGCGGCGCGGGTATAGACGATCCAGCCGAGCTCGAAGTAGCGGTTGGGCAACAGTTGCATCACCTGGTTGCGCAGCCGGCCGAAGTCGCAGAGCAGAAAGAAGGTGATCAGCGGGATCATGAGCAGGGAGGCGGCCACGTCGGCGAAAAAGGCCCGCATCTGCGCATGGATCCGGGCCAGATGGTCGCCCACGCCGGCCAGGATCGACCGGGCCAGGGCATCGGCGTCCACCCCACCCATGCCGTAGCGGGTCAACAGGCCGTTGGCCTGCTCGATCACTCCGACCAACCGCTGGTCCAGCCCCGCGGTCCGATGCAGGATCTGATGCACCTGGTCGGTCACCACCGGGTAGAGCACCGCCCCCATCCCGATGAGGAAGAGGGTGGCCACCGCCATCACCACCACCACCGACCGCGCCGTGCTCCAGCCCATCTGGCGAAAGCGGTTCACCGACGGGGTGAGCATGGCGAAGATGGCCAGCGACAAGGTCAGGGAGAAGAGCAGCGGGCGCAGCAGGAAGAGCAGACCACCGACCACCACCACACCGGCCAGCAGCAGCAGCGTGGCGCGGACCGCCGGGCGGCGATGCCAGGCCGAGCGCCGATCCCCTCCCGACCTGCGCTCCCGCATCACCGGCACGGCGCATCCTCCTGCCGGTGCGC
>RFFX01000049.1 GCA_003696765.1 Zetaproteobacteria bacterium
GCCCCCACCCCCATCCGGCCCGGAGCCGTCGCCCGCGCCGGAGAGGAGCCGGTTGGCCTGCAACAACCGCCTGGCCAACATTCCGCCCAGGTTGCGCAGCAGGGTGCAGGCGTGCTTCGGCCGACCGTTGATCCACTCGTCGAGATCGGCATGGAGCAGGAAGAGCAACCGGCTGGGGCAGAGCGTCACGGCGTCGGCGGTGCGTACCGAGCCGTCAACCAGGGCCGCCTCGCCGAAGATGTCGCCCCGCTCCATCACCGCCAGCACCACCCCCTGGTGGCGGATCTCGACCCGCCCCGACAGGAGCAGCAGCGCCCCCGCCCCCTCGTCTCCGGCGTGGAAGATGTACTCCTCGGCCTTGTAGTGGCGCGGATGCATGGTGCTGACGAACCAATGCACCACGCTATCGGGAATCCCGTCGAACAGTGGGTGGCGGCGACAGAGGCTGCCGGCCTCATCCACCCAGCCGGGGTCCGGGCGGAAGAAGTTGAACCACAACGGATTTCGTGCGGAACCTTCGGACATGGACCCTCACCTCGTCCCCCCCCCCCCGGCGGGCGCGCAGGATACGCCGCCTGTGCCACCGGTCAAGCAGCGGCCGTGCGCACCCGAGGAGTTGCCGGCGGCCGCCGGTGCCGGCACCCTTTCCTCCCCGCCGACCACGACTCGGGAATGGTGCGGAAGGAGCCGAAATGCCCAGTACCAGCCATTGGTCCGCCGACCCCGCCCTCTGGTGGGGGGCGATCGCCGTCGCCGGCCTCGCCCTGGAGGCCTTCGTCACCACGCCGCTGCTCTTCCTCTGGCTGGCGGCGGGGGTGGTGGCGCTCCTCCTCTGGCTGACCGGACTGCAGACGACGCCCCCGGAGCAGTTGCTTCTGCTGGGGCTCTGCTCGGCGGCCACCTACCCGCTGGTGCGGCACACCCTCCGGCGACGGGCCGCCCCGCCCACCACCGGAGCCTTCGACGAACAGATCGCCGCCGCGCCGCCGGCCACCATCACCGAAGAGGGGACGGCCCGCTTCGACCGCCCCTTCCTCGGCGCACGGGAGTGGGCGGTCCTCTCCGAAGAGGAGCTCCGCCCAGGCGACCGGGTGCGGGTGACCGATCTTCAGGGCAACACCCTCATCGTCACGAAGGGATGAGGGCTTCGCGGGCAGCCGGCATCCGCGGCCGGGAGGAGACGCGGGCAGACCCGAAGCGTACGAAGGCGAACCAAGAATCGGTAAGGAGGGCGCAACGTCCATGGACGGAGCTGCTGCGCCGGAATCTGGAGGGAGCATGACCGCAGGCATGATCATCATCGGCATCGTCGGCGCGGCACTGGCGCTGGCCGTCATCCTCGGGATCAAGATCGTCCCGCAGGGGGAGAACGATGTGGTGGAGCGGCTCGGCCGCTACCACCGCACCCTCAGGCCCGGGCTGAACTTCATCGTCCCCTTCATCGACTCGGTGGTGGCCAGGGTATCGATGAAGGAGCAGGTGCTGGACATCGCCGGACAGGAGGTGATCACCAAGGACAACGTGGTGATCATCGCCAACGCCGTCGCCTTCATCCAGGTGGCCCACCCCGACCGGGCCATCTACGGCATCGAGGATTACGAGCTCGGCATCGTCAATCTGGTGCAGACCACGCTGCGCAGCATCATCGGCGAGATCGAACTGGATGCCGCGCTCTCCTCCCGCGACGAGATCCGCGCCCGGCTCAAGGCCGGCATCTCGGACAACATCGCCGACTGGGGCATCGTGTTGAAGAACGTGGAGATCCAGGATATCCGCCCCTCCGCCACCATGCAGCAGGCGATGGAGGAGCAGGCGGCCGCCGAACGGCGCAGACGGGCGACGGTCACCGCCGCCGACGGCGAAAAGCAGGCCGCCATCCTCGAAGCGGAGGGGAAGCTCGAAGCGGCCCGGCGCGAGGCCGAAGCCAAGGTGGCGCTGGCCGAGGCCGACCGCAAGGCGATCAGGCTGGTCGGCTCGGCCATCGGGGAGCAGGCGCTGCCGGCCCACTTCCTGGTGGCCGGCCGCTACGTGAAGGCGATGGAGGCGCTGGGGGCCTCGGAGAACGCCAAGACCATCCTGCTGCCGGCCGATCTGCTCGCCGCCGTCCAGGGGCTGCTGGGAAAGGAGAAGGGCTGAGTTGCGCCCGCCCCGGATGACGCGGCGGGAGGGGGGCGCGACGGGCTCCCGCCTGCTGCTCTTCGCGGGCATCTTCCTCATCGTGACCGGGGCGCTGGCCATCTGGCGCAACCACCAGACGGCGACGTGGCCGACGGCCCCCGCCCGCGTGGAGCGGATGGAGCTTGCCCGGACGCCGCTCCCCGGCATCTGCCGCCTCCACATCGCCTACCGCTACCGCGTCGGCCGATCCGAGCGGAGCAGCAGCCGGCTCTGGCGTCAGGATCCGGTCCCCTTCGTCCCCTGCATCCGGGGGGCGGCGCTCCTTCACCGGCTGCAACGGGCGCGGGGGCTGCAGGCCGCCTTCAACCCGAAGCGGCCGGAGGAGGCGGTGCTGCGCCCCGGAGGGATCGGAAGCGCATGGCTGCTGCCCGCTGCAGGCGCCCTGCTCCTGCTGGTCGCCGCGCGAAGCGGCCGCCCCGCAGCGCCCTCCCGCCCGGTGCAGGGGGCAGACACAGCACAGCCGGCGCCCTTCTCCCTGCGCCGCAAACGCCCGACCACCCCGATCCTCATCGCCGCCCGACTGATCGGTGCGCTCTTCACCCTGGGCTTCCTGGCGATCTTCCTCAAGCTGGTGCTGCTGGATCAGGGGACCGCTCCTCCGCCGCGCGAAACGGCCCGCACACCGACCGCCGCCGGGCGCACGGCGCATCAACAGGCGCCCCGCAGGGCTCCGACCGCGCCCACCACCCCGCAGCGGAAGGGGACTGCAGCCACCCGGCCCCCCCTCCCCACCGGCGGGAGGGTGGTGGCGCAGACCATCGAGCCGCCGGCGGCGCGGCCGTTCCGGCCGCCCACCCCGTCGAAGGAGCTGCGCGCCTTTCTGGCGCGGATCGCGCACGAACCCTCGCCCTGCGCCGCGCTGCTGCCGAAGATCGACCGCCGCATCTCCGCCGGAGGCGACCTCGACGCCCTCTTCGCCCGGCTGCAGCGCTGCAAGTGGCAGCGGCAGAGCTACAGCGAGGAGAAGGCGGCGTCGCTGCTATTCCGCTTCTCCCGGCCCGACCCCTGGCCGGAGGAGCGCGCCATCCGCAAGGTGATCACCGCCATGGCCGCACGCCTCCACCCCCCGGCGGGGGTCAAGGTCTACCCCGTTCCGGTCGGCAAGGCGCCGGTGGTCAACGGCTTCCTCTCCGAGGAGTGGAACGACGCCCTCCTCTTCGCCCCCAAGGGCTCCGCGGGACGAGTCTACCTCAAGAGCGACGGCCGGCGCATCTACCTCGGCATCGCCGTGCCGACCCACCCCGGAAGCCGGGGTTCCGACTCGGTCATGGTGCTGCTCCACACCCACCTCTCACCCCACTTCGCCAACGAATACTTCTTCATCTACCAGGACGGCCGTCCGAGCGCGGGCTACCGCACCAACCTGATCCGGCCGTCGGACGCACCCGAGGTAAGCGACTGGCGCGAGATCCGGAAGCTGCCCGCGGCGATCCGCTGGAAGGCCTCCGGCGTGGTCTACGACGGCGGCGTCTTCCCCTTCCCGCTGACCGCGACCACCGTGCGGGGGGAAATGCGCATGTATGAGGCGGCGATCGATCCGCAGCGAATCGGCATCCCGACCGGCCACCCATTCGCGCTGGGGCTGGTGATCAGCGCCGGCGTCCCCGACGGTCGCGGCAGCCGGGAGATCTGGCCGTTCAAACAGGACTACGCCACCCACGGCTCCGCATGGGAGGTATGGCTGACCATGCCACCGCCGAAAGGGTGACGAGCCAGGCCGGCCGGTGCATCACCGCCCGTCTGTGGCCTCCGCGTCACGGGCGGCCGCGGTGAGGAAGGCTGCGATCTCCGCCCACGATCGGCAGCGCCGGCCGCGCCGCGGCAGGTCGTGCCGTCCTTCCGGGTCGTAGAGGATGGCGCAGCACGTTGCCGGAAAGGAGGCGTCGGCCACCACCTCGGGCAGGTCGTCGACGAAATGGGTGCAACCGAGCGCGGCGATGCGGGCCAGCTTCTCCCGACGGGTGGGGGCGAAATGGATCCGCGCCTCGTCGATCAGCGGCCGCCCCTCCCGGTCGACCAGACGGCGCCGGATCCAGCGACGGGCGGCGCCGTGCAGATCGTAGGGGGGGCCGACCACCGGGCGGGCGGTCTTGTGGCTGACGATGGAGATGGAGACCCTAAGTTCGCGCAAGGCCGCAATGCACCCGACCACGCCGGGGGCGGGGAGCGCCTCATCCATCCGGGCGCCGTAGACATAGCCCTGCAGTTCGGTCCAACGCCGCTCCCGCCCCGTCCTGCGGAGATGGTCGCGCACGGCGAGCTTGGAGGGAGGCAGCGATGCGGGCACCAACCCCTGCTCCAGCGCGACGGCGTGGAAGAGACGGTCGTAGCAGACGATGGTGTTGTCGAAGTCGAGCCCCAGCCGGACGGTGGCGCCCATCCCGGTGGCATCGCAACAGCGCCGGCCCCGGTCCGGCGGCGTGCTCACCCCGCGGCCCCGCGCACCCGTTCGCGCAGCCCCCGCAGGGCGCCGACCCCTCCCATCCGCCACACCGCCCACAGCCCGGGCAGCGCCCCCAACGTGATCAGCAGCAGCCACAGGGCGGCCAATGCGCCCCCCTGCGCCTCGCTCCCGCCGAAGAAGAGCACAAAGCCGACATACCCGCTCTCGCGAAGCCCGAGGCCATTGAGCGAGAGCGGCACCATGGAGAGGAGCGCCACCAGGCCGGCCATCACGCCGTAGGCGGGCCAGCCGAACGGCAGCCCCAACGCCATGCCGAGCAGCAGATGGATCTGCACCATGATCAGTTGGATCAGCAGCGACAGCCCCAGCGCGAGCCACCAGGCGCGGCCAAAGCGCGCCCCGTCCAGCGGCAGCCGATGCAGCCAACCCGGTCGCGCCGGCAGCCGGCGATGCAGCCACGGCCAGCCAACCATCACCACCGCCATCCCCGCCACCAGCGCCGACCAGCCCAGCCAAAGCGCCTGCGGCCAGTCGAAGAAGGGCAGGCAGCCGCTGACCACCGCCACCAGCGCGTAGAGGCCGTTGATCCGGTCGAGCAGCACGCTGGCGGCCGCCTCCACACCGACACCGCTGCGCCCTCCGCCTCTGGCCAGCAGCACGCCGCGTACCACGTCCCCGCCGACGATCGACGGCAGAAAGAGGCTGGTGAAGGCGCCGACGAAAAAGAGCCGCACCTTGCGCCGGGTGGAGACCTCCAGCCCCAGGCCGCGTGCGATCACCGCCCAGCGCACCCCGCTGATGCAGTAGGAGAGCAGCAGACAGGCCAGCGCCGCACCGACCCACCGGGAATCGGCCCCCCCCAGCTGCCGTGCCACCGCCGACAGATCGACCCACCAGGCCAGCCCGGCGAGCACAGCCAGCGAGACGCCGAACTTCAACCAGAGGGGCAAGGAACTACCCGGCCCCTTCCCCGACGAGATCGAGCACCAGCTTGCCGGTCGCATGCCCCTGCTCGATCGTCCTGTGGGCATGGGCCGCCTGCTCCAGTGGCAGCAGTTCGCTGACCCGCACCACCAGCCTGCGCTGCTCCATCAACTGGCCGCACTGCTCGAGAATCGCCGCCTGATGGCGCAGCCCCTCCTCCAGCCCCAGCACCATCGGGGTGAGCATCAACTCCTGACTGATGCGCACATTGCGCAGCCTCAGCCCCTTGAGATCGGCATCGGCGGGCAGCTGCAGCAGGGTGACCAGGTCTCCGTAGGGGCGCACCAGCGCCGCCGCCTGATGGAATGCCTCCCCGCCCACCGTGTCAAGGGCGACATCAACGCCCTCCCCTCCGCTCCAGTCGCGCACCCGCGCCACCACATCCTCGCGATCGTAGCGCACCACCAGATCGGCTCCGAGCTCCGCCATCCACGCCGCCTTCTCCGCGCTGCCCACCGTTGTGGCCACCGCGCAGCCGGCCACCCTGGCCAGCTGGATCGCCACATGGCCGACCCCGCCGCCCCCGCCGTGGATCAGCACCTTCATCCCTTCATGCAGCCGGGCGCGGTCGAACAGCGCCTCCCATGCGGTGATCAGCACCAGCGGCGCCGCAGCAGCAGTGGCCATCTCCAGCCCGGCGGGAATGGCACACAACGCGGCGGCATCGACCAGCGTGTAGTCGGCATAGTTGCCGAACGGCTGCCCCAGCCCGCCGTAGCAGTAGAAGACCGCATCCCCCGGGCGCACCTCGCCTACCGCATCGCCCACCGCCGCCACCACACCGGCGCCGTCGCAACCGAGCACAGCCGGCGGCTGGCCGAAGTAGAGACCACGGCGGCGCAGCTTGGTGTCGATCGGATTGACGCCGGCGGCATGCACCCGCACCAGCACCTGCCGTCCGTCGCTGATCTCCGGGCGCGGCAGCTCGCTCAGCTTGAGCACCTCCGGCCCGCCGGTCCGTTGCATCACCATGGCACGCATCTTCTCTCCCCCATCACGACCGTCGTACCTCGCTGCAGCTTACGCCGCGGCGGCACCTTCGGCAAATCCGCCTTGCAGATCGCCCGGAGTGCGGCAGCGTTGGAGCTCATGGCTCCCCTCCGCGCCATCGTCGCCGCGCTGCTGTTGCTTTACGCCTGCCGATTCGACCCCATCGGCCTGCAGCTGGCCGACGGCTGGCACGCCTCCTCGGTGGCGGTCTGGCGCCGCGTCCATCCCGACATGATCGCCGTCGCCCCCGACCACAACTACCTCTACATCACCTGCGAGACCCGCGCCGGCCTCAACGCCCCCAGCCTCTACCTGCACAACCTGCAGAGCGGCAGGAGCGTGCTGCTCGTCAGCGGACTCAACCGTGCCGACGGGCTGAAGCTGGCCCCCGACGGCAGCCTCTGGATCGGCGAGGAGTTCGACCACGGCCTGATCTGGCGGGTGGCCGAGCCGGGCAAGCTGCCCGCGGAGCAGTTCGTCCAGCGCGACAAGGCGGCCGCCTCCCATCCGGCCATCGCCCCGCTGCGCCGCGCCGGCCGCTTCGCCCACGAAGGCATCGCCTTCGCCCGCGACGGCGGCTACGCCTATCTGGCCGACGAGAATCCGCACGGCGCGCTCTACCGCTACCGCATGCGCCCGCCCCACCTGCTGCAACTGCTCGACGGCCGGCTCCACTGGCGCACGGTGCCCGATCCGCTTGATGCGCGCGCCTTCGCCCGCAGGGTGGGGGCGACGCAGTTCAACCGGATGGAGGATATCGAAGTCCTCGACGACGGCCGGCTGCTCATCGCCGAGACCGATGCGCCACGCATCATCGCCGTCACCGACCTGGGGGCGCGCGCCACCGTCACCACCTACCTCGCCGACCGCCGCATCCACCACCCCGACAACCTGGCCTGGGACGCCGGCCGCCACTGGCTGTGGATCACCGACGACGACCGCCCTTCGCGGCTGTGGCGCTGGGACGGCCTCCATCTTAGGCAGATCGCCCGCCACGACCACGCCGAGATCACCGGCGTCACCCCCCTCGGCGACGACATCCTGATCAACCTGCAGGGGCGCGACGACGGCCCGGAGCTGACCGTGCGGCTGCGTGAGGAGCGCGCACAGTGAGCGACAACCACCAGCCGATCATCGAGGACGAAGGGCAGCTGATCGACCACCTCGCCCGTGGTTGCAAACCGCGGTCGGCCTGGCGCATCGGCACCGAACACGAGAAGATCGCCTTCCACCGCCGCACGCTCCGCCCGGTGCCCTACCACGGCCCAGGGGGGATCGGCGCACTGCTGGCGCGGCTGGCGGAGGGGGGGGGGTGGGAGCCGCTCTACGAAGGCGACCACATCGTCGCCCTCAGCCGGGGGGGGGCGTCGATCACGCTGGAGCCGGGCGGCCAGATCGAGCTCTCCGGCGCCCCGCTCGACTCGCTCTTCGCCACCTGCGCCGAGGTGCACGACCATCTGGCGCGGCTCGAGGAGGTGACACGCGATCTGGAGATCGGTTTCCTCGGCATCGGCTTCCAGCCGAAGTGGCGGCGGGAGGAGATCGACTGGATGCCCAAGGGACGCTACCGGATCATGCGCGCCTACATGCCCGGGCGGGGGAGCCTCGGTCTGGACATGATGCTGCGCACCGCCACCGTGCAGGCCAACCTCGACTTCTCCGACGAGGCCGACATGGCGCGCAAGATGCGCATCGCCACCGCCCTGCAGCCGCTGGCCACCGCCCTCTTCGCCGCCAGCCCGTTCCGCGACGGCGCCCCCTCCGGCTGGCGCTCCACCCGCGCCGCCTGCTGGCTGGATACCGACCCCGACCGCACCGGCATCCCCCCCTGCGTCTTCCAGGAGCACTTCGGCTTCGCCGACTACGTGGCGTGGGCGCTCGATGTGCCGATGTACTTCGTGCGCCGGGATGGCCGCTACATCGACTGCAGCGGCGCCTCCTTCCGCGACTTCCTCGCCGGCAGGCTGGCGCAGCTTCCCGGAGAACGGCCGACAATCGACGACTGGGCCGACCACCTCTCCACCCTCTTCCCCGAAGTGCGGCTCAAGCAGTTCCTCGAGATGCGCGGCGCCGACGCCGGCGCCTCCAACTGGATCTGCGCCCTGCCGGCGCTGTGGAAGGGGCTGCTCTACGACCCGCTGGCGATGGACGAAGCGTGGGCGATGATCGCCGACTGGTCGCTGGCGGAGGTGTGCGATCTGCGCGTCCGCGCCCCGCGCGACGCGCTGGCCGCCACCTTCCGCGGTACCACGTTGCAGCCGCTCTGCCGGCGGATGGTGGAGATCGCCCGCGCGGGACTGGACCGCATCGCCGAGGAGGCCGGCCGCCGCAGCGAGGCCTGCTTCCTCGACCCGCTCTCCAGTGCGCTGGAGGAGGGCGCCACCCAGGCCGACCGGATGCTGGCGCTCTACCACGGCGCTTGGCGCGGGCGGATCGAGCCGGCCTTCGACTACTGCATGCATTGACCCCTGTGGAAGCAGCCGTGCCCCCGCACTTTCGCTGGCTGGGCGAGGCCGACTGCCCGAGGCTGCTTCGCCGCATGCAGCAGCACGCCCGGGCGGTGCGGCACGATACGGCGTCGGAGGAGGTCTGGTTCTGCCACCATCCGCCGATCTACACCACCGGACGGCGGGGGGTGGACAACCGAACCCGACCGGAGCTGCCGGCGCCGCTGCTGGTCACCGACCGCGGCGGCGAGACCACCTTCCACGGCCCGGGCCAGCTGCTCTGCTACCCGATCATCGACCTCAAGCGGCGACGCATCGCGGTGCGCCGCTTCGTCGCGCTGCTCGAGGAGAGCTGCATCGGGCTGCTGGCCGGATGCCGGATCGCCGCCGGTCGACGAGCAGGGCTGCCCGGGGTGTGGAGCGCGCGCGGCAAGATCGCGGCCATCGGCCTGCGCATCGACGACGGGGTGAGCCGCCACGGCATGGCGCTCAACGTCACCACCGATCCCGCCTGGTTCGCCCCCATCCGCCCCTGCGGGCTGGAGGCGGGGATCGATCGCATCGCCGACCACACCAGCCCGCCGCCGCTGGAGACGCTGGCCGGATCGTGGTTCCGGCTGCTGGTTGCGCTGCTGTCGGGGGAAGGAAGAGGTCAGTGACCCTGCTTGTGGCCGAAGTAGCCGGCCAGCGAGACCAGCAGGATGCCGCCGCCCATGTAGAGGATGTTGAGCGGGTTGTCGAAGGTGACATGGAGCACCTGCTTGAAGAAGGCGACGATCAAGATCATCAGGATCACCTTGCCCAGCCGATCCTTGAGGTCGTCGAGGCTGGAGACCTGCAGGATGTTGCCGGCGTGCTCGGAGCCGCGGGCGCACTCGATCTTGCCGATGTGCAGCTCGTAGACGCCGAGGGCGAAGATCAGCAGCACCATGGCCAACAGGAAGTCGTCCACCGCGGTGATCACGTGGCTGACCACCACCACGTGGAACGACTCGATGTCATGGCCGCCGAAATAGACCTGGATGAACTCAATCAGCAGCACCCCCATGTCCCAGGCGGAGGAGATGAACAGCAGCGCCATCCCCACCACGCAGGACCAGACGGCGAGCAGCGTCAGGTAGCGCGAGCCCCAGAGCAGCCGCTCGAGGAAGTCGTTGAGTGCGGAGCGCTGCCGGTCCGCCATCAGGCGGGCTCGCCCGCCGGCACCGCGGCAGGCGCATCACGCCCGAGGGCCGCATCACCGCCGGCGAGGGTCTCCACCCGCCAGCTCTCCGGCTCGGTCAGCAGCTTCTGCACCAGCCGGTGGTTGCAGGCGTGGCCGGTGCGCTCCCCCTCGAAGGCGCCGACGATCGGCATGCCGGCCAGCGCCAGATCGCCCACCGTATCGAGGATCTTGTGGCGCACGCACTCGTCCTCGTAACGCAGCCCCCCTTCGTTGAGCACCCGGTAGGCATCGAGGCAGACGGCGTTCTCCAGCGAGCCGCCCAGCGCCAGCCCCATCTTCTGCAGCGACTCCACCTCGTGCAGGAAGCCGAAGGTGCGCGCACGGCTCACCTCGCGGGTGTAGGCCTGACGGGAGAAATCGATGGTGACCCGGCGGTTGCTGAGCAGCGGGTGGTCGTAGTCGAGCAGGTAGGAGACGCGAAACCCCTGCGCCGGGTAGAGGGCACACCGCTTGTCGCCCTCCTCCACCGCCACCCGACGCAGGATGCGCATCACCCGCTTGGGGCGCTCCTGGGTGCGGATGCCGGCGCACTGGATAAGGAAGACGAACGGCGCCGCCGAGCCGTCCATAATCGGTACTTCACCGCCATTGACTTCGACGCGGGCGTTGTCCACCCCGAGGCCGGCCAGCGCGGAGAGCAGATGCTCGACGGTGGAGACGGTCGCCCCGTCGCGCCCCAGCGTGGTGCAGAGCCGGGTGTCGGCGACGAACTCCGAGCGGGCCGGAATCTCCACCCCGAGATCGGAACGGACGAAGGTGATCCCGCTGCCCGCCGGAGCCGGATGGAGCGTCAGCTCGATCCGCTTCCCCGAATGGAGGCCGATGCCCCCACAATGGATCGCGCGATTGAGTGTCCGCTGTGCAATCATCGACCTGCCCCCCTCGCAGTCACCACAAGCAACGTTCCGATGCCGCACGGCATGCGCCGTGCGCGGCCAATCCTGTCAAAAACAAGGACCATTGCAAGCTATTATCCGAGCTAATCGGCCTGTCGGCGCAGGAAAGCCGGGATGTCGATGTTGTCCGGGTCGACGAAGATCGGCTCGAAATCGTCGCCCCGGTCGTCGGTGCCGGTACGAACGGTCTGCCCCTGCTGCGACGGAGCCACCCCCGGAATGACCAGCGGCGGCTGGCTCCCCGGGGTACGTGCCGGACGCCTCCCCTCGACCGGACGCACCGTCGCCCCCTGCCCCTGGTTGAGGCCGGTGGCCACCACGGTCACCCGCATCTCGTCGCCCGCCTCGTTGTCGTAGACCATGCCGCAGATGACGTTGGCGTCGTCGTCGGCCATCTGCTGCACGATGGAGACCGCACTGTCGTACTCGGCCAGGGTCATCTCCTCGCTGCCGGTGACGTTGATCAGGATCCCCTGGGCGCCGTGGATGTCGACATCCTCGAGCAGCGGCGAGGAGATGGCCCGCTCCGCCGCCTCGATCGCCCGGTTCTCCCCGCTGGCCGTGCCCGACCCCATCATGGCCAGCCCGCGGCTGCCGCTCATCACCGCCTTCACATCGGCGAAGTCGACGTTGACGTAGCCGGTCTCGGTGATCAACTCGGAGATGCCGCGCACCGCCTGCAGCAACACGTCGTCGGCCTGACGGAAGGCGTCGAGCATCGAGGTGTTCTTGCCCACCGCGCCGATCAGCTTCTGGTTGGGGATGGTGATCAGGGTGTCGACATGCTTGCTCAACTCGGCGATGCCCGCCTCCGCCTGGCGCATGCGCCGTTTGCCCTCGAAGTGGAACGGCTTGGTCACCACCGCCACGGTGAGGATGCCGAGCTCGCGGGAGATCTCGGCGATCACCGGCGCCGCCCCGGTGCCGGTGCCACCGCCCATGCCGGCGGTGACAAAGACCATGTCGGCCCCGCGCAGGCACTCCCGGATGGCGTCGCGCTCCGACTCGGCGGCATCCCGACCGATCTGGGGATCGGCCCCCGCGCCCAGACCGCGGGTCAACTCGGCGCCGAGCTGCAGCTTGGTCTCGGCCTGGTTGCGCTCGATCGCCTGGGCGTCGGTGTTGGCCACGATGAACTCCACGCCGGAGAGATGGTGGGAGATCATGTTGTTCAAGGCGTTGCCGCCGCCTCCGCCCACGCCGATCACCTTGATCCTGGCGGACAGTGTGCTGCTCTCTTCGAAAAAGATGGACATGGTAGGCTCCTCCTGACGGGCTAAATGATGATGGTTGGAATCGGGATTGCAAAAGGGGGATGGCCGCGACCGCGGCATGGTCCGTACGGGGCGCGGATCACGAGGTGTCTCCGAACCAGGCGCGCATCCGCTGCCAGATGCCCGGCCCCTTGGTCCGGGCCTTCTTCTGCCGTTGCTGCGACCCCAGCCGATACCGGCGGCCGTAGAAGACCAGCCCGGCACCGGTGGAGTAGATCGGTGTGGAGACCACGTCGACCAGCCCGCCGATCCCCCTGGGCATCCCCAGCCGCACCGGCGCATCGAACACCTCCTCGGCCAGCTCGACCATCCCGTTGAGCAGACTGCTGCCGCCGGTCAGCACCACGCCCGCGGAGAGCTGACGGCGGAAGCCGGACTGATCGAGATGGGACTTGACCATCTCGAAGAGCTCGTCGACACGGGGCTCGAGGATCTGGGTCATCACCTGCCGCGGCATGGTGCGCGGCTCATGGCCGCCGACGCTGGGCACCTCGATCATCTCGTCGGCCGGCACCAGCCGGGTGAGGCAGGCGCCGTACTTGCGCTTGAGGATGTCGGCCTCGCGCGGCGAGGTACGCAGCCCCACCACCAGGTCGTTGGTCAGATGGTCCCCGCCGACGGGGATGACCGAGGTGTGCTGGATGGCGCCGCCGTGGAAGACGGCGATGTCGGTGGTGCCGCCGCCGATGTCGATCAACACCACGCCGATCTCCTTCTCGTCCGGCAGCAGTACCGCTTCGCTGGAGGCGAGCTGTTCGAGCACGATGTCGGCCACCTCGAGGCCGCAGCGGTGGCAGCACTTGATGATGTTCTGCGCCGAGGAGACCGCGCCGGTGACCACGTGCACCTTCGCCTCCAGCCGCACGCCGCTCATCCCCACCGGCGACTTGATCCCCTCCTGGCCGTCGATGATGTAGTCCTGCGGCAGGATGTGCAGCACCTTCTGATCGGCGGGGATGTTCATCGCCTTGGCCGCCTCGATCACCCGCTCGACATCCTCGGCGGAGACCTCGCCGTTCTTGGTCGCCACCACGCCGTGGCTGTTGTAGCCGTGGATGTGGCTGCCGGCGATGCCGGTGTAGACCGTCTTGATCTCCACCCCGGCCATCAGCTCCGCCTCCTCCACCGCCAGCCGGATCGACTCCACCGTGGCGTCGATGTTGACCACCACCCCCTTGCGCAACCCGCGCGACGGGTGGGTGCCGATGCCGATCACATCGAGCTTTCCGTCCGGCGTGCTCTCGGCCACGATACAGGCGATCTTGTGGGTGCCGATATCGAGCCCGACGATCAACTGCTGCTGTTCCTTCATGATCGGATCACAAAACGTCCCTCCGTGGACGTTTTGACTTCACGGGGATCGAAGAGCGCGCTCTTCGATCGCCTCACCCATCCGTCGGCTGCGCCTGCAACCTCCGGATCTGCGCGGCCCTCCTGGCCGCGGATGCCGGCATCCCTTGAGGCCGGCCTAAATCACCGCCCTGTCGCCGTAGCCGGCGCGGAGATACCAGCGGTCGCGCTGGCGCGCATCGACCCGCCAATGGCCGTGGCGCCAGCGCGGCTCGTCGAGCAGCTCCATGATCCGCTCCACCCGGCGCGGCGCGGCCCCGTCCAGCGGCAGCCGCCACTGCGCTCCCCGGCTCAGGTTGATGCGCAGCTGGCCGTCGTCACGGACGATCAGCTCGCTCATCCCGGCGAGCCGGCGGGGATCAAGCCGCCGCACACGCTGCAGCAGCGCGGTCAGTCGCGGCAGGCAGCCCCGGTCGCGGGTACGCAAGAGCGGCAGATCCTGCAGCTCGCCGCGCCTGAGCGGCCGGTAGGGCACCCCGGCGCCGTCGACCAGCATCACCCGTCCGTCGCCGCCGCTCCACAACGCCACCGGCCTGCGCACCTCCGCCCGGATGCGCAACAGATGGGGCAATCTGCGCTCCACCTCGATGGTATCGATGTCGGGCTCCAGCCGCCGCAACCGCTCGGCCACCCGCCCGGGCATGCCGGCGACGAATCCGAGCGGCGCCATCTCCTGCAGGCGGCGCGAGACGGCCCGCTGCAGCACCGGATCGTCGCAGCGCACCTGCCAGGCGCGGACCGCCATCGCCCGGTCGAGCAGCATCAGCCCCAGCACCACGCCGGTGGCGATCAGCAGCACCGGCCCCGCCCGGCGCAGCCCGGCGCAGCAACCGCGCACCCCCCGCCGCAGCCACTCAGCCGCCATGCAGCCGCGCCCCCGCAAGGATGCGCCGGCAGAGCTCGTCGAAGCCGATGCCGGCGGCGGCCGCCGACTTGGGCAGCAGGCTGTGGTCGGTCATGCCGGGGATGGTGTTGACCTCCAGCACCACCGCTGCACCGCCTCCATCGAGGATCATGTCCACCCGCGGCGCGCCGCTGCAGCCGAGCAGCGCGCAGACCCGCTCGGCCCGGCGCATGCAGCCACGCAGGCTCTCGGGCGGGATCTCCGCCGGGCAGAGGTAGCGCGTGCGCGCCGACTCGTACTTGGCGGTGTAGTCGTAGAGCCCCCCCGCCGGCCGCACCTCGACCGGCGGCAATGCCCGCCCGTCGAGCACCGAGACGGCCAGCTCGACACCCGCCACCGGCATCTCGGCCAGCCAGCCGTCACCGTCGAACCCGTCGGGCAGCTCCTCCGGCCGCGTCACCCGCCGCATCCCGACGCTCGACCCCCCGGCCACCGGCTTGACGATCACCGGGTAGCGCACCGGCCGCCCCCGCGCATCGAGCGGGATGTCGACCGGCAGCGGGATGTCGTGGGCGCGTAGCAACGCCTTGCACAGCCGCTTGTCCATGCAGAGCGCCGAGGCGGTCACCCCGGAACCGGTATAGGGGATCCCCAGCAGTTCGAGCGCCCCCTGCACGATGCCGTCCTCGCCGAAGGTGCCGTGCAGCGCGAGGAAGGCGCGCTCGATCCGCGCCTGCCGGATCGCCGCAATCCAGTCGCCCTCCGGCGTCAGATCGACCTCCACCACCGTATGGCCCAGACGGGTAAGCGCGGCAGAGACTGCTCGACCCGACTGGAGCGAAATCTCCCGCTCCGCCGAGCTCCCGCCCATCAGGACGCCGACCCTCATGCCTGATGGAATCGCAAAAAGTCCGTCCGTGGACTTTTTGCTCGACGGCCGTCCATGGCCGCAATGATGGTTTCTTGCGAAACCATCATGCCCGCCCCCCAACCACCCGCAGCTCCGGCTCCAGTCGGATGCCGAAGCGCTCCTCCACCCGCTCCCGGGCCAGCTCCATCAGCGCCAGCACATCGGCGCTGCGCGCCCCGCCCAGGTTGACGATGAAGTTGGCGTGTTGCGACGAGATCTCCGCCCGACCGATGCGATGGCCGCGCAATCCGGCCGCCTCGATCAGCCGCGCGGCATAATCCCCCTCGGGGTTGCGAAAGACCGAGCCGCAGTTGGGCAGGGAGAGCGGTTGGCTGGCGCCGCGCCGGGCGCGCATGTCGCGGATGCGCCGCCGGATCTGCTCCGGCCGGTCGGGGCGGAGCCGGAAGGTGGCGGAGAGCACCACCGCGCCCGCCGGCAGCCGGCAGGTGCGGTAGGCGAAGCCGAGTGCCGAGCGGTCGACCCGACGGCGGGTGCCGTCGACGGCGGCCAGCTCCACCTCGGTGACGCAGTCGGAGAGCTGCTGGCCGAAGGCGCCGGCGTTCATCGCCACCGCCCCGCCGATCTCGCCGGGAACGGTGGCCATGAACTCGACACCGGCCAGCCCCTCCTCCACGCAGCGCGCGGAGAGCGCCGACATCCGCACCCCGGCGCCGCAGCGCACCCGCGTTCCCTCGACCTCCATCCGGTCGAGCCGGTCGAGATCGAGCACCACGCCGTCGAACCCTTCATCGACCACCAGCAGGTTGCTGCCGCGCCCGAGCGGCAGCCGCGGCAGATCGGGCGGCAGCAGCGCCAGCGCGCGACAGAGCGCCTCGGCGGAGTCGGGGCGGAAATACCAGCGCGCCGGCCCGCCGATTCCCAGCGTGGCATGGGCGGCCATCGGCTCGTCCTGCCGCAGCGCACCCAGCGCTCGCAACCGTTCCGGCCAGCCCATCAGCCGGATGCCCCGCGCAGCGCCCGGGCGACCGACCCGATCGAGCCGGCGCCGAGCAGCAGCACCACGCCGCCCGCGGCAAGCCGATCGCGGCAACAGGCCTCGGCGGCGTCGAGATCGTCGAGCAGCGCCACCGCGCGGTGGCCGCGCCGCCGCAGCCGGTCGGCCAGCGCCGCCGAGTCGGCCCCGGCGATCGGCTCCTCGCCGGCGGAATAGATCGGCAGTAGATGGAGCTCGTGCACCGCATCGAACACATCGGCGAACCGGTCGAGCAGCGCCTGTGTGCGGCTGTAGCGATGGGGCTGGAACAGCGCCACCAGCCGGCGGTCGGGCCACGCCTCGCGGGCGGTGGCGATGGTGGCGGCGATCTCCGCCGGATGGTGGCCGTAGTCGTCGACCAGCACCCCGCCGAGCAGCTGGTCGACCTGAAAGCGGCGTTCGATGCCGCCGAACGAGGCGATCCCCGCCGCGATCGCCTCAGGATCGACCCCCAGCCGGTGGAGCACCGCCACCGCGGCCAGCACGTTCTCTGCGTTGTGGGCCCCGGGCAGAGCCAGCTCGAGGCTGAGCGGCTGCGGCTCGCCGCGCACCGCCACGGTCAACTGCTGGCGCATCCCGCGAACCACCCGCGCCTGCAACGTCACATCGGCCTGCGGGCTGACGCCGTAGGTGCGCACCGGTTTGTGCAGCCGAGCGCGGATGCCTGCCACCCGCGGATGGCTGTGGTGCAGCACGGCGCAGCCGTAGAATGGGGTGCGGTTGGCGAAGTCGGTGAAGGCCTGCTCCAGCCGCTCCACCGTGCCGTAGTGGTCGAGATGCTCGGGATCGATGTTGCTGATCACGGTGATCATCGGAGAGAGGCGCAGAAAGGAGCCGTCGCTCTCGTCGGCCTCGGCCACCAGCCACGGGCTGGCCCCCAGCCGGGCGTTCTCCCCGCCGGCGATCAGCCGCCCGCCGATGACGAAGGTGGGATCGAAGCCGGCCTGCTCCATGCCGTGGGCGATGAGCGAGGTGATGGTGGTCTTGCCGTGGCTGCCGGCCACCGCCACGCCGCGCTTCATCCGCATCAGCTCGGCGAGCATCTCGGCGCGCGGGATCACCGGGATGCCGCGGGCATGCGCCTCGGCCACCTCCGGGTTCTCCCCGCGCACCGCCGAGGTGACCACCACCACCTCGGCCGCGCCGAGATGTTCCGCCCGGTGGCCACGCCAAACCGGAATCCCCAGCCGGCGCAGCCGCGCCACCGTCGCGCTCTCGACCAGATCGCTCCCCTGCACGACGAACCCCTGGTTGTGCAGCACCTCGGCGATGCCGCTCATGCCGATGCCGCCGATGCCGGTGAAGTGGATCACCCGAACCAGCTGCTTCATGATCCGGCCGCCGGTTGCGGAATCCACGGGGCCAGCGCGTCGAGCAGCGCCCCCAATGCATCGACCGGCGCCCGGCTGCGGGAGGCGGTGTGCATCGCCGCCCGTGCCCGCTCGTCGCCCAACAACGGCGCGATCTCCCCGGTCAACCGCGCCACCGTCGCCTCCTCCTGACGCAGCAGCCTGGCGCCACCGACCCGCACCAGGGCGGCGGCGTTGTGGTACTGGTGGTCGTCGGCCGCCGTGGGCAGCGGTACGAACAGCGCCGGCATCCCCACCGCCTCGACCTCGGCCACGGTCATCGCCCCGGCGCGGGCGACCAGCAGATCGCCCGCCGCATAGAACCCCTCCATCCGGTGGCAGAACTCCTCCACCTCGGCGGCCACCCCCGCCCGGCGATAGGCGGCGGCCACCTCCGCCCGGTTGCCGCGTCCGCACTGGTGGCGCACCGAGAACTCCAGCCCGCGCTCGCGCAGCGCGGCGGCCACCTGCGGCATGGTCCGGTTGAGAAACCGGGCCCCCTGCGAGCCGCCGAGCACCAGCAGCACCGGCGGCCGATGGGGTCGCCAGCGCAGATCGGCGATCTCCCGCCGCACCGGGTTGCCGCAGACCACGCAGTCGATGCCGGAAGCGAGGTGGTCGCGGGCGGCGGCCATCCCCAGCACCACCCGGCGGCAGAAGCGGGCCAGTCTTCGGTTGACCATGCCGGGAACCGCATTCTGCTCGTAGAGCACCACCGGCACCCGGGCGCAGAGGGCGGCGGCCACCCCCATGGCGCTGGCATAGCCGCCGACACCGACCACCAGCGCCGGCCGGCCGCCGCGCCAGTGGCGCAGGATCCGCCACACCGCCCGCGGCAGCTCCCCGACCACCACCCGCAGCCGCTGCCACATCCCGGCGCCGGCGACGGCGTGCATGGTCAACAACAACACCTCCTCGCCGCGCTCGGGCAGCAGCCGCGCCTCCAGCCCGCGCTCGGCGCCGATGAAGCGGACCGCCAGATGGGGCCAGCGCCGGCGCAGCCCGTCGGCCAGCGCCAGCGCCGGCATCAGATGGCCGCCGGTGCCGCCGCCGGCGATGCAGATCCACGGAGCGGTCATGCCACCACCGGAATGCGCCGTTTTGGGGCGGAAACCTTCTGCCGGCTGTTCTCCGGCAGATGGCGCTGCACCGAGAAGATCAACCCCATCAGCAGACAATCGCCGAGCAGCGCGCTGCCACCGTAGGAGACGAACGGCATCGGCATCCCCTTGGTCGGCATCAGGCCGCTGGAGGCGCCGAGATTGATCATGAAGGTGAAGGCGAGCATCATGGTGCAACCGAGCACCACCAGCCGCTCGTAGAGCACCCGGCTCTTCATGGCGATCCGGTAGCAGCGGGCGATGAGCAGGGCGAAGAGCAGGATCAGCGACAGCGTGCCGACCAGCCCCAGCTCCTCGCCGATCACCGCGGCGCGATGAAGTCGGTGAACGACTCCGGCAGGTAGAAGAGCTTCTGCACCCCCTGACCCAGGCCGACGCCGTCCACCCCGCCGGAGCCGTAGGCGAGGATCGACTGGGCCAGCTGGTAGTCGCTGCCGTAGGGGTCGTCCCACGGATCGATGAAGCTGAGGAAGCGCTTGACCCGGTAGGGGGCGGAGGCGATGGCCGCCGCCGCAAAGAGGATCACCGACACCACCATGCCGGCCATGTAGCGCAGCGGCACCCCGCCGAGGAACCACATGCCGACCGAGACCGCGACGATGAGCATCGCGCTGCCGAAGTCGGGCTGAAGCAGCAGCAGGCCGACGAAGACGATCAGCACCACCAGCATCGGCGCCAACCCGTTGCGCAGCGAGGAAAGCCGCTCGGGAAAGCCGGCCAGGTAGTAGGCCATGTAGAGCACCACCACCGCCTTGACCAGCTCCACCGGCTGCAGGGTGAGGCCGGCGAAGGAAAACCAGCGCCGGGCGCCGTTGAGCCGGGTGCCGACGCCGGGGATCAGCACCAGCATCATCAAGGCGAGGGCCGCCGGCATCAGCCAGCCCAGCGTCGCCGCCCGGATCCAGGAGAGATCGATGCGCGACACCCCCCAGGTGATGAGCAGCCCGAGCGGCAGGTAGAAGAGCCAGTGGCGTACGATCCGCCAGGGATCGCCGAAGCGGGTGTCGGCCACCGCCAAGCTGGCGCTGGAGATCATCACAAGACCGAAACCGAGCAGGATCAGCATGAGGCCGAGCAACATCCCGTCCATCGGCGCCAGGGAGGCGCTGCGCTCGACCGTGACCCGACCGGCCACCACCCTCATCCGAGCTGCTCCACCGCGCGGACGAATGCCTCTCCGCGCGCGGCATAGTCGGCATAGAGGTCGAAGCTGGCCGCCGCCGGCGCCAGCACCACGGGAAGGGGGGGCTGCACCGCGGCGGCGCGGGCGACCGCATCCTCCATCCCATCGGCCACCTCCCAGGCCACCGCGGCGGCACGGGCCAGTGCGACGAACGGTTCCGGATCGCGGCCGATCACCACCATCCGTTCCACACCGTCGCGTACCGCCGGGAGGAGCGGCTTCAGGTCGCACCCCTTGGTCACCCCGCCGCAGATCCAGACCGCGCGACCGAGCGCCCGCAGCGCGGCGGCGGCCGCCGCCGGATTGGTCGCCTTGGAGTCGTCGTACCAGTCGCGCCCACGGCGACGGCCGATCCACTGCAGCCGATGGGGCAGGCCGCGGAAGCTGGAGAGCCCCTCGCGGATCACCGCCTCGCCCACCCCGAAATCGGCCGCTCCCTGGGCGGCGACGGCCAGATTGCACTGCTGGTGGCGTCCTCGCAGCCGCAGCCTCTCCAGAGGGAAGCTGGCGCGCCCCCCTTCCCGTCGCTGCCAGCAGAGCCGCCCGCCATCGATCCCCACATCGACCCCCGCC